>CAJOQO010000167.1 GCA_905236545.1 uncultured Lachnospiraceae bacterium | reverse complement strand
CAGAGTAACTCTATTCCGAAATCGTTCAGCTGTCCCGTACCGACACCTCGATCAGCTTCTCGCACAGGGACGGGAAATCGATCCCCAGGGCTGCCGCCTCCTGCGGCAGCAGGCTGGTTGGCGTCATCCCGGGCAGCGTATTGGCCTCCAGGCAGTAAACATTTTCTTCCTCATCCATCATGACGTCCACCCTGCCGTAGCTGTTCAGATGGAGTGCATGATAAGCCTTAAGGCAGGCCTTCTGGATCTTCTCCGAAAGCTCCCTGGAGATATCCGCCGGGCAGGTTTCTACCGTAGACCCGGCCTTGTACTTATTCGTATAGTCATAGAATCCATGAAGCGGCGCGATCTCGATGACAGGATAGGCCTCCCCGTCCACGATCCCGCAGGAGAACTCCCTTCCCTTGATGTACTGCTCGACGATCAGTACATCCTCATAAGAAAACGCGTCTTCAACCGCCTCGCGGTAGTCCTTCTCCGTGCGCGGTATGCTGACTCCCACACTGGATCCGCCGCAGGCCGGCTTCACAACACACGGAAGCCCTACGCCATTCGCGGAAGCGGGCTTTACCTCCCTGCCCTTATGCAGCACGATTCCATTCGGTGTCGGAACACCGTTTTCCCGGAACAGCTGCTTGGTCAGATTCTTGTCCATGGCCAGCGCGCTTCCCAGATAGCTGCATCCGGTATAGGGGATTCCGATCAGTTCAAATGCCGCCTGGATCTTCCCGTCTTCCCCGTTCGATCCGTGCAGCGCCATAAATACCGCGTCCGCTCTCTTGCACAGCTCGATCACATTCGGGCCGAAAAAGAACCCCCGCTTCTTCATCCGGTCCAGTTTTCCGTCAAAAGACCGGATATATTCCGCCGCGGCATCCACATCATAATCTTCGGGAAATGCGCTTTCCGTCTCCTCTTTCTTCTCCGCGTTCTTTGCTTCAGCCAAAAGGCGGTCATCGCCGCAGAACACATCGACGAGGATCGCTCTGTGTCCCCTGCTCCTGAGCGCCTTGCATACCATGGTTCCCGATACGATCGAGATTTCTCTCTCTGTGCTGATCCCTCCGGCCAGTACAACAATCTTCATAGTCTCACTCCCCCTGTTATTCTTCCCTTCTGTTCCATCGATCAGGCATAGCAGACCTGCCGCAGATTGACGTGCCCCCCTGGCGCTCTTTCAGACAGTCTGAGGACGTGTCGTCAGAACCATGCAGGAATGGGGCTTCAGCCAGACATGCAGTTCCCCATGCCGCACCGGATAAGCCTTCTTTCCGGTGGAATAGCTCTGTTCATCTGTGAGAAAGATCCGCGTCATCATCGAATCTGCCGGTACAAGCGCTGTCCAGACCGGCACCCTGGCCTCGATTCTGTCTGCCCCATTATTGAACAGGCAGACGATCTGCTCTCCTTCGTTAAACCTCGCGTAAGCCAGGTACTGGCAGCCGCCGCCCAGAAACTTGATCGACCCCGTCTTCAGAACCGGATGACTCTTATGCATCGCAATCGCGGCTTTATGGAAGGCGATCATCTCCTTGTCTTCCCTCCCCCACGGATAGGTTCTGCGGTTGTCCGGATCGGTAAAACCGGTCAGGCCGGCCTCGTCTCCATAATAAAGGGTCGGAGCACCCGGCCAGGTCATCTGCAGGACAACCGCCTCCCGCATCACCGACGGATCGACCCCCGTGGAAGCCGCATCGTAATCATAATCCGCGGCCCGGCCCGTGAGGTGGTTCGTCCTCGTCAGGAATCTGGAATGATCATGATTCGAAAGCTGATTCATGGCACACAGCAGCGATGGTTCCATAAATGCCGACATATGATACCGCATGGTTCCGAAAAATGCGTCCGCGTTGCCCAGCTGCTCCTGCAGGTATTCGTAGGAATGCTTTTCCATTCCCGTAAAAAACCATGAGACAGGCTCCATGAAGGCGTCATAGTTCATGACTGTGTCCCACTCGTCACCGGCCAGCCACCCTGACGCGTCTCCATAATGCTCCGCTATGATCAGCGCATCCGGATTCGCTTTCTTGACTTCATGCCGGAATGCCTTCCAGAATCTGTGATTAAACGTTTCACTGTGCCCCAGATCCGCAGCTACGTCAAGACGCCATCCGTCCGCACAGTATGGCTCAGAGACCCATTTCCCCGCGACGGACAGAATATAGCCGGTCAGCTTTTCTGATCCCTCATAATTCAGCTTCGGGAGAGTATCATGCCCCCACCATCCCGCGTAGGAAACATTGTCCGGCCAGGCGGATGGATCCTTTTCCTGAAACTGGAAATAATCCGAATAAGGAGAAGACGCGCTGACGTAGGCACCATCCGCGTAACCCTCCTTCCCGCTGTAGATCTTCTCCCGGTCCATCCACTTATTGAAGGAACCGCAGTGATTAAAGACGCCGTCCAGGATCACGCGGATCCCCCTGCTGTGCGCTTCTTTCACAAAATCGGCGAAGAACCGGTCAGAGGCTTCCAGATTCTCTTTTTTCGTTACTCTGCAGATATAGCGTTCGGACTTGCAGTTCTGTGTTTCGTCCGGCGCCAGCACCTTTCCCTCATCAATCGCGAGAACCCCGAAATGCGGATCGATGTGATCATAATCCTGTGTATCATATTTATGATTGGACGGCGAGACAAACAGCGGATTGAAATAGATCGCTTCGATCCCGAGATCCTTGAGGTAATCCAGCTTCTGCCGCACCCCTTCCAGATCTCCGCCGTAGAAATTGCGCACATCCATGCACTCCGGTCTCTGATACCAGTCCCGGATATGCTTTACATGTTTTCCAATATAGCAGTATTCGTCATCCAGCACATCATTTTTCGAGTCTCCCCTGCAGAACCGGTCTGTATAGATCTGGTACATAACCGCTCCCTTCGCCCAGTCAGGGGTAGAGAACCCCGGACAGATCCGGAACCTTGCGGAGCCGTCCGCATGCTCGGAGATCCCCCGCTTATTCAGGATGACCCGCATCGGTCCGCTGATGATCTCAAAGCAGTAGCTCATGGGCTGGCGCCCCATGTGTACCTGCGCCGTGTAATAATCAAAAAGCCCTGAAGTTCTCTCAAACTCCATTCGCTCGCGCAGATGGTCGCTCACCAGCCATACCTCATCCACATTTGCCCTCGCTGTCCGGATCCGGATCGTCACGAAGTCCCCGACTTTCGGTTCGAATGGAACCACATAAGACGGACTCTCATCTGAAAACAACGCATCCAGATTCAACGTCGGCAGCATCTCCATAACGTATCTGGCTGTCCGCGCTGCCTGACTGAATGATTTTTTGAACATGATATGCAAGCCTTCCTTCTTTCCGTCTGATACTCTGATCCCGTCCGGTGCTCCGGTTCCGTCCGGTACTCTGATCCCGTCCGGTACTCTGATCCCGTCCGGTGCTCCGGTTCCGTCCGGTAGCTCCGATCCCGCCCGGCGCTCCGTCTGCAGTCCCCGCCTTCTGTGAAGGTTGAGAAGAGGAACAGCACTCGCGCGCTGTTCCTCTTCCTTGGAGAAGGTATTCTCTTATGGGGTGTAGCAAAAACTATATAATGTATTGGGGTTTTACACTTATATAT
>CAJOQO010000166.1 GCA_905236545.1 uncultured Lachnospiraceae bacterium | reverse complement strand
TGCTCATACGAACCTTGATTCTGTGCTTCGATAAATCGAGCACAGAATCAAGAACCGCATGGCAACCGCACAGGTAGAAGATATTTCAGATCTTTACTCTGCGGCAAGGCCGCGGGCCTTTATCACCTCGATCACCTGATCCACAGTCTTCTCGCAGATCTCATCCGTCAGAGCCTCGACCATCACACGGATCTTCGGCTCGGTTCCGGAAGGCCTGACCAGGATCCTGCCGTCGTCTCCAAGCTGCTCCGCCGCGGCCTGCACAGCCTTTTTCACCTCGGGATCCTCCTGCGCTTCTTTCTTGTCCTTCACAACCACGTTCTTCAGGCACTGCGGATAATGCTTCATCTCTTCGGCCAGCATGGAGAGCGGGAGCTTCGTATCAAGCATGGTCATCATGACCATCAGGGAAGTAAGAATCCCGTCGCCGGTGGTCGCGTATTTCAGGAAGATGATGTGGCCGGACTGCTCTCCGCCGATGGAATAACCGTTCTTCAGCATATTTTCCGCGACATACTTGTCTCCGACGTCGGTTTTCTCCGTGTGGATCCCCAGTTCGTCACAGGCCTTGTACAGACCCATGTTGCTCATGATCGTAGTCACGATCGTGTCTCCGTCCAGCTGCCCTGTCTCCTTCATGCGCTTTCCGCAGAGGTACATGATCTGGTCGCCGTCAACCACATTGCCCTTCTCGTCGACAGCCAGGCACCGGTCCGCATCGCCGTCAAAAGCGAAGCCTATATCCAGATGATTCTCCTTCACATATTCCTGCAGCATCTCAAGATGGGTGGAGCCGCAGTTCTCGTTGATGTTCAGCCCATCCGGGGTGTTGTTGATCACGAAAACCTTTGCGCCGAGCGCCTCATAGACAGCCCGCGCAATGTTCCATGACGCGCCGTTGGCACAGTCAAGGGCAACCTTTACTCCGTTGAAGCCCCGGGTAGGAACGGTCATCAGATAGCCAATGTAGCGGTTCCTTCCGGAGGCATAGTCAATCACATTGCCCATATGTTCCCGCTCCGCCAGCGGAATGGAATCGTGATCGCCGTCGATATAAGCCTCAATCTGTTCCTCAATCTCCGGCTCAATCTTCTGGCCGTTCGCCCGCATAATCTTGATCCCGTTGTCATAGAACGGATTGTGAGACGCAGAGATCATGACACCGCAGTCAAATCCGTCCGTTCTGCAGCAGTAGGATACCGACGGAGTGGTCGTGACATGCAGCAGATAAGCGTCAGCCCCGGAGGAAGTGATCCCCGCGCTCAGGGCATACTCCAGGGTGTAGGAGGATCTTCTGGTGTCCTTTCCGATGACGATCCTTGCCCTGTGATCTTCGTGCTTCTGGCTGTAATACCAGCCAATATAGCGTCCTGTCAGGTAAGCCTTGGCCGCAGTCAGCACCTTATTGGCCTCACCCCGAAACCCGTCCGTTCCAAAATACTTTCCCATGTGTTTACCTCCTCGGAAAATACAATTTTCTTTCCAACTTATCAATACAGCTAAACTGTTGTAATTCTACAATGTCAATTCCGTCTCTGTCAATTTCTGCGTACCTGCCGCACGCTGTCAAAGTTTCCCGGGGTGTGACCAGTAACCCTCATCCCTGCACGGTTTCATAGACCGCCGCTTCAAGCGGCGCAAGCTTCCCTTTCACACTGTTCCGGTTTGTACTCAGCAGCAATCCGGCACCTTCCACACAGGAATCATCATAAGCAGCCTCCTCTGTGGAAAGATTGATCAGAACCACTGCCCTTTTGCCGCCGTATTCCCGGGAGAAAGCAAAGATCTGTTCCTCATCATGAAACAGCTCCTCATAGTCGCCTGAGACCAGCTCCTCATGAGCGCCGCGAAGCCTGGAAAGCGCAATATACCAGTTCAGAAGGGAATCCGGATCCGCCATCTCCGATTCAACATTGTACTGTTTGTAATCCTCATAGACAGGCAGCCACGGGGTACCTGTCGTAAATCCGGCATTTTCCGATCCGTCCCACTGCATCGGAGTCCGCGCGCTGTCACGGGCAAAGCGATGTACGCCTTCCATGGCTTCCTCTCTGGAATGGCCTGCAGCAAGAGCAAAATCATAATGATTTTTTGTCGAAATATCCTGATAATCATCAATATCGTCCCAGGAGACATTGACATAGCCCAGTTCCTCCCCTTCCATGATAAACGGAGTACCGCGCATGGTAAGCAGAAGGGCTGCAAGCGCTTTCCCGCCTGCCACCCGGTCCGCGTCCTTCGGAAGAAAATGGCTGATGGAACGCGGCTGGTCGTGGTTCTCAAGGAACACCGGATACCATCCGCCGGTGTCTGCGGTCTTCTCCTGGCTCTCTGTAAAGCATGCTTTCCATTCCGGAAGCGTCCATGCACGTGTTTTGCACCAGTCCATCTCGGAGGGGGCATCGATCAAGACATGGCTGAACTCAAAGACCATGTCAAAAACACCGTTCTCACCGACCCACTCAGGAAGATCCTCCGGTAAAACACCGTTGGCCTCGCCAACCATAAAAATATCAGTGCCATCCTGCACCTCAGCCTTAAACTCATGGAGGAAATCGAGGATACCATCTGTGTTTGCGGTAACAGCATGAATTCCGGCTGTTCCGTCTTCTGCATCCGCCTCCCCGTCGTCAAACGTATCCGGCTTCTTGATATAGGTGATGGCATCCAGGCGGAATCCGCCTACGCCTTTCTCCACCCAGTAATCCGCCACGTCGATCAGCGCCCTGCGGACCTCCGGGTTCTCCCAGTTCAGATCCGGCTGTTCCGACAGGAAGGTATGGAGATAATACTGGCCGCGGTTCTCGTCATAGGTCCACGCAGATCCTCCGAAGATACTGCGCCAGTTGGTCGGAGCGCTGCCGTCCGGCTTCGGATCCCTCCAGATATACCAGTCACTTTTGTCATTATCCCTTCCGGCACTGGATTCCCGGAACCATTCGCACTGATCAGATGTATGGTTAAACACCAGATCCATCACGATACGGATGTCCCTCTTCTTTGCTTCCGCAATCAGCTCCTCCATATCCTCCATGCTTCCATAATCCGGATCGATATTATAGTAATCTTCAATATCATATCCGTTGTCCGCCTGCGGAGAAACATAGCAGGGCGTCAGCCAGACTGCTCCAACGCCAAGATTCTCCAGATGATCCAGCTCGGAAATGATCCCTCTGATATCACCGGTTCCGTCTCCATCGGAATCCTTGAAGCTTCTTACATAGATCTCATAGGCAATCGTCTTCTTCCACCACGGAAAGGAGGTATCCTCCGCATAACAGGCAGTCATACCTGAGCAGACCATACCGGCGCCAAGCATCAGTGCAATCAGTTTTTTCCACATTTCTTTTCCTCCGTCTTTGTTATTCTTCATGATGATGATGCACATTCCCGGTCATGTTCCTGAAAACCTCGATCACATCATTTCTCGCACAGTGCTTGTCCGCCTTCAGCAGGATCCATCCGACATCCGTTGTCGGAGGGATGACACAGATCGGCCACATATGGTACAGAATGGCATCCACCTGAATCCTGTTTGCTCCGAACTCCTCTTCCGCAATTTCCGCACTTCTTCGGGGATGCGTATACGCCTTCACGAAAGAAACACTCTCATGGATCTCTCTGTCCGTCATGCCGATGTCATGGAGCAGGCATGCTCTGACAACATCCCTGACATCGGTACCCGGATCATGCCCCTTTTCGTACAGCAAAAGCCCGTATTCCGCCACTTCCAGCGAATGACGGAATACCGTTGTTCCCTTGTGATGGGGAATCTCCTGACACTTTCTGAAGCGCTCAGATTCCAGGATGTCCCCCCCTTCCCGGATGATAATCGGATTCATTCCCTTTGATCTCCTCCTGTACGGTTCCCTGCCGGATCTCATACCATTCCCCGCCTTCCCGCGAAAGAAAGGATGGGGGCACTGTATCATTACAAAACGGGATCGTGTCTGCCACGATCCCGTAAACCAGTCTGTTTTCCGCTCATTGCTGCCTGTTCCCTTTCCCCCATGCAATCCGTGTTCAGACCAGGCCTCACGCAAAACCAAACCGCATCGTTCCGGGAAAATGCACAGAGCAGCAGCGTTACAGGCAGAAACACAGGACAGC
>CAJOQO010000165.1 GCA_905236545.1 uncultured Lachnospiraceae bacterium | reverse complement strand
GACCGTATCAAGGAAACACTCTTCAACATGATCGCGCCGCGGATTCCGGACGGACGGTTTCTGGATCTGTTCGCCGGCTCCGGAGCCATCGGAATCGAAGCCCTCAGCAGGGGAGCGTCGGAAGCGGTGTTTGTCGAACAGGACCGGGCAGCCCTTCGGGTGATCCGGGACAATCTTCAGTTTACCCGTCTGCAGGAACGGGCGCGTGTAATCGCGCAGGACGCGGTGAAGGCTGTGTCGGATCTGAGAGCGGAGCAGCGCTTTGATGTGATCTTTATGGATCCTCCCTATGGACATGATCTGGAGCGGAGGATTCTTGAGCAGCTTTCGGACAGCGGGATCGCCGCCGAGGACACCCTGATCATCGTGGAAGCGTCGGCGCAGACGGAGTTTTCTTATCTGGGAGATCTGGGATTCAGGCAGGTTCGTGAAAAGAACTACGGCTCAAACCGGCATGTATTCATACAGAGATGCAGCCCGTGACGTTGCGCCGGGATCTGATGCCGGACGTCCGGCCAGTCGTCTGATCAGGATCTGTTACAACAGGATTTTTCATAATTTTGGTATTGAATGGTCATTATGCAGAAGAGAGCAGTTTATCCGGGAAGCTTTGATCCGGTTACGTTAGGACACCTTGATATTATCACCAGAGCAGCGGAGGCAGTGGATGAACTGATCATCGGCGTACTGGAGAACCGTGCAAAAATTGCGTTGTTTTCTGTAGAAGAACGTGTTAAGATGTTACAGATTATAACGGATAGTCTTCCGAATGTCCGTGTAGAATCTTTTCACGGTCTTTCGGTTGATTTTGCGAAAATGCAGGGCGCGGGGTTTATCGTACGCGGCCTCAGGGCGATTACAGACTTTGATTATGAACTGCAGATGGCGCAGACGAACCGGATCATGGCGCCGGAGATTGACACGATCTTTTTTGCCACGAATCTGGAGTATGCGTATCTGAGCAGCACGACGGTGAAGGAAGTGGCTTCGTACGGGGGAGACATCACGAAGTTCGTTCCGGAATACGTCGCAAGGGAAGTGGTTGCCAGATATAAGTAACTCGCAGGAATGCATTGGGGAGCAGTTAAGAGGGAGGATGTACGCGTGCCATGCCGCGTGCGTAGTAAGGAGATTTATTATGGCCAGCAGGATTGAACAGATTATTGAGGAGATCGAGGAGTATATTGACGGTTGCAAATTCCAGGCGCTTTCTTCCACAAAGATTGTTGTGAATAAGGAAGAGCTGGAGGAGATGCTTCGGGAACTTCGCATGAAGACGCCGGATGAGATTAAACGCTATCAGAAGATTATCAGCAATAAGGATGCGATTCTTGCGGATGCCCAGCAGAAGGCCGATCAGATTATCGCCGATGCGCAGACGAAGGCAGACCGTATCGTCAGTGAGAGCGAGGTTATGCAGAAGGCGCTCGAACAGTCCAACCGTCTGATCGAGCAGACCAACCAGCAGGCACAGGAGATTGTTGACAATGCGACGAACGACTCCAACAACATCAGGATGAGCGCGATTGCCTATACGGATGAGATGCTGGATAATCTTGAAAAGATTATGGGACATACCCTTGATACGGCGGGAACCAGATACTCGAACTTTATCAACTCTATCCAGAGCTGCTATGATATTGTTACAAAGAACCGCAGAGAGCTCTCTCCGCAGATCGCTCCCAGCGTGAACTACGGAAGCGAAACGGATGAAGCGGGGAAGAAGTCTGCGGAAGAGGAAAAGAAGGAAGAGGCCGAGGAGTAACCCCGGGGCTTTTGAAACAGAATGAAGAGAAAAGACCAGGGACATCTGTAAGCAGGATACAGATGTCCCTGTTTTGTGAATCCGGCGCGGCATACAGAAAACGCAGTTCCCGATTGCGTTTCCTGTATGCACAGAACACAGATCAGGATGGATAAGAGTACCGGGAAGATGGGGATGAAGGATCAGGTAAGGCTTGACAGGTTTCTTGCGGAGGAGGGCATCGGCTCCAGAGCGGATGTGAAGAAGATGATCCGGGCCGGCAGGGTTATGGTGAACCGGGAGAGAGCCAGGCAGGGGGATCGAAAGATCGACCCTGAGGAAGACGAGGTTCTTGCGGACGGAAAGCGCGTCAGACGAAATTCTGCCCTGACGCTGATGCTGAACAAACCCGCCGGAGTGGTCAGCGCGACAAAGGATGAGAACGAAAGAACCGTGATCGACCTGATCGGCGAGCCCTGGGCAAAGCGGCTCTTTCCTGTCGGAAGGCTTGACAAGGACACGGAAGGACTTCTCCTCCTGACGGCGGACGGAGCGATGAGCCACCGGCTCCTGTCTCCCGGAAAGCATGTTGAAAAGACCTACTTTGCCGTCGTGAGCGGGGCGCCGGATCCGGAACTGGCGGAACGGTTCCGGGAGGGAATCGAGATCGGTGAGAAAAGAAAGACGCTTCCTGCCGGGCTGCGGTTTTTGTCAGGCAATGAGCCTGCGGACGAAGCGCTTACTCCGGAAGATCTTGCCAGGTGCGGCGAAGGAGAGTGCTGCGTGATCGTTTCGATCACGGAAGGGAAATACCATCAGATCAAGCGGATGTTCGGCGCGGCGGGCCGGGAGGTGCATTATCTGAAGCGGATCGCCATGGGGGGACTCAGACTGGATCCCGCGCTGCCGTCCGGCAGGTACCGGCCGTTAACAGATGAGGAACAGAAGCGATTATGTCCAGAGACAGACGCAGACAGCTGAGCCGGGAAGCATTTCTTCCGGTGACGCGGCAGGATATGGAGGAGCGCGGCATCCTGCAGCCGGACTTTGTATTTGTTACAGGGGACGCTTATGTGGATCACCCGTCCTTCGGTCCCGCGATCCTGTCACGGCTGCTGGAGAGCCGCGGGTTTCATGTATGCATGGTTCCGCAGCCCGACTGGAGGGATCCGGAAAGCATCTCCGTGTTCGGGGAGCCCAGGCTGGGATTCCTGGTTTCCGCCGGCAATATGGACTCCATGGTCAACCATTATTCGGTCTCAAAGAAGCGAAGAAGGACGGACGCCTACAGTCCCGGCGGTGTGATGGGAAGAAGGCCGGACCGCGCGGCCATGGTATACTGCAATCTGATCCGCTCCGTCTTCCGGAATACGCCGATCATCGCGGGCGGGATCGAGGCATCCTTGCGCCGCATGGCGCATTATGATTACTGGAGCGATTCCCTGCGCAGATCCCTGCTGATGGACAGCGGCGCCGATCTGATCTCCTATGGAATGGGAGAGCATTCGATCCTGGAGATCGCGGAGGCGCTCGACGCAGGCCTGAGCGTGCGCGACCTTACCTTCATCGCGGGAACCTGTTACCGGACAAAGGATCTGTCCGGCGTTGCGGACTACGTGCTGCTGCCTGGTTATGAGAAGCTGAAGGAGGACCGCCTGATGTACGCGGCCAGCTTCTATGAGCAGTACCGCAATACGGATCCGCTGAACGCGAAGACGCTGGTCGAGCCGTACGGCACGGTTTATGTCGTGCAGAATCCTCCCGCAAAACCGCTGACGACACAGGAGATGGATGACATCTACGCCCTTCCCTATGCGAGAGGATGGCATCCGGACTATGACGCGGCCGGCGGCATTCCCGCATTTTCCGAGGTGAAGTTTTCCATCGCCTCGAACCGCGGCTGCTTCGGTGCCTGCAATTTCTGCGCGCTGAACTTCCATCAGGGCAGGATCATCCAGGCAAGAAGTGATGAATCGATTCTGGAAGAGGCAAGGCTCCTGACGAAGGATCCGGAGTTTAAGGGATACATCCACGATGTGGGCGGGCCGACGGCGAATTTCCACCAGCCTTCCTGCCGGAAACAGCTGACGGCAGGAACCTGCAAGGACCGGCAGTGCCTGTTCCCGAAGCCCTGCCCGAACCTGATCGTGGATCACAGCGGCTACACGAAGCTGCTGCAGAAGCTCAGGAACATCGAAGGCATCAGGAAGGTATTCGTCCGGTCCGGCGTGCGCTTTGACTATGTGATGCTGGATCAGGACGATGCATTTCTCCGGGAGCTGGTGCAGTATCATATCTCGGGACAGCTGAAGGTGGCGCCGGAGCATGTCTCCGATTCCGTCCTGCGGCTTCTCGGAAAACCGCCGCACAGCGTTTACACGCATTTTGCCCGGCGGTATAATCAGATGAATCGTGCCTGCGGCATGGATCAGTACCTGGTGCCTTATCTGATCAGCTCCCATCCGGGATCGACGATGAAGGACGCGGTGGAGCTGGCGGAATACCTGAGAGACATCCATCACCAGCCCGAGCAGGTGCAGGATTTCTACCCGACGCCATCCACGCTTTCAACGGTCATGTACTATACCGGGGTGGATCCGAGGACGATGAAGAAGGTTTATGTCCCGCGGGATCCTCATGAGAAGGCCATGCAGAGAGCTCTCATGCAGTTTCGAAACCCCGCGCTCAGGCCTCTCGTGGAGGAAGCGCTGGCCGCGGCGGGGAGGACGGACCTGATCGGATACGGACCGAAGTGTCTGATCCGGCCTGTATCCGACCGGAACCCGAAACCGCATACCGGCCGGCGTCCTGTCAGATCTCATCAGGCGCAGCCTGTTCCGGATTCTGGCAGGCATTCGAAACCGTATTCTGATCCGCATCCGGACCGTCATCCTGATGAGCGCCCGGACAGGCGATCGAACCGGAAGACGGATCGGCACCTTGACAGGCGACCGAACCAGAATCCGGACAGGCGTCCGAACCGGAATCCGGATCGGCACCCGGATCATGGAAGCAGGACAGACAGCCACAGGACGGGACGGACGGAGCGGAAAACCTCCGTCCGGCAGAACAGCAGGAATAAAGCAGCAGGAAAAGGGAAAAGTAAGTGAGCAGGAAAAAGAAACACCCTGTCAAGGGTGACTATGGATACTATTCCTATGAGAAAAAAAGAAGAACCGCGATCGTCGCGTTTCTGTTCGGACTGTGCCTTCTGATTTTTTTCACGGGACTGATTATGACCGGGACAAGAAAGAACCTGTTTACGCTGGTTGCGATTCTCGGCGTCCTTCCCGCGGCAAAATGGGCTGTCCAGATGATCATGATCCTTCTGCAGAAGCCGATCGATCCCAGGGCGTACGAGATCACGGAAAAATACGCGGCGCAGCTGACACACGGCTACGAGCTGTGTGTGACCGCTTATGAGGGTAGGCTCTCGCTTGACGCGGTTGTCGTGTGCGGCAACAGCATCGCGGCCTATTCCGGCGCGACTAAGGGAAAGTTCGAATTCATGGAAACCCATGTACGCAAGATTCTGCACGGGAACGGACTGGGCAATCCTGCCTTCAAGATCTTCCGGAAGCTGGATCAGTATGAGGAGCGGATCCGGCAGCTTGCCTCCGATCCGGAGCGATACCGCGAGGGACTTCGTTATACGCCCGATGAACAGCATCAGGGAGAGACAAGGGACGAGGCGGTGCTCCGGGTCATCAAGAGCATATCGATATGAAAGAGATCACCATCACAGCGCTTGAAGAAGGCCAGCGCCTGGACAGGGTTCTGCAAAGATATCTCCCCAGAGCATCCGCAGGCTTTCTCTACAAGATGCTTCGCAAAAAGAACATCACCCTGAATGGAAAAAAGGCAGACGGGAAGGAAAAGCTTTGCCGGGAGGATACGATCCGCATCTTCTTCGCGCCGCAGACGCTGGAAAAGTTCTCCGCCCCGTCCGAAGAGACCATCTGGCCATCCGCGAAGCTGGAGATCGTCTACGAGGATGACCAGGTTCTTCTGGTCAATAAGCCCGCCGGCATGCTGACGCAAAAGGCGGATCCCGGAGATGTCTCGCTCAATGAGTATGCGATCGGTTATCTTCTTTCCTCCGGCTGTCTCACAAGAGAAGACCTTCAGTCCTTCCGTCCTTCCGTCTGCAACCGCCTGGACCGCAATACGAGCGGGATCGTCGCGGTCGGAAAAACGACAGCCGCGCTGCAGGAGCTCTCACTGATGCTTCGCGAACGGACGGTTCACAAGTATTATCAGGCACTTGTAACCGGAAGGGTGGAAAAAGAGGAAACCGTCGATGCTTACCTGATCAAGGATGAAAAGAAAAACCGGGTGCGGATCATGCCGGTACCGGATGCTGCTCCGCCCGGACAAACCGGCACAGACACAGCAGCACAAACCGGCACAGACTTAGAAGAACGAATCGGCACAGACACAGCAGCACAAACCGGTGCCGGCTCAGGAGCGGGAGCGCGTACGGGAAGTGCAGCCGTCCCGGACCGCGGCAGTAAGAACCATGATTCTGATCATGACCGGAGGGGTCTGAGGATCCGGACAAGATATTCTCCGGCTGCGCGCGGCATGGATGCAGAAGGACATGAGCTGACCCTTCTGGACATAGAGCTGATCACCGGACGCAGCCATCAGATCCGGGCACATCTGGCCTCCGTGGGACATCCGGTTGTGGGCGATCCGAAATACGGAAGCCGAAGGAGCAATGCGTATTTCCATCGTGTGTACGGACTGGACCGGCAGCTGCTGCACGCGGGAAGAATCGCATTTACAAAGAAGGACGGGGCGCTCGGATATCTGTGCGGCAGAGAATTCACCGCCCCGCTGCCGGAACATTTCCGACGGATTCTGGATGAGGAACACATAAAGAAGAACTGAGAGGACGGGGCACCGCCCCGCTGCCGGAACACTTCCGACGCATCCTGGATGTGGAATACAGAAGGAAGGCCTGAGAGGAAAAAGAGAAGAGACGAAGAGGAGAGCTGCATGGCAACATGGAACTCGAGAGGACTCCGGGGAAGCACCCTGGAGGATCTGATTAACCGCACAAATGAGCAGTACAGGGAGAAAAAGCTCGCGCTGATCCAGAAGATCCCGACGCCGATCACCCCGATCGACATCGATAAGGACTCAAGGCACATCACACTGGCTTACTTCGGACAGAAATCGACGGTTGACTATATCGGAACGGTGCAGGGAATCCCTGTCTGCTTCGACGCCAAGGAGACAAAGAGCGACACCTTCAGCCTTCAGAACGTGCATGAGCACCAGGTGGAATTCATGCGCGCGTTTGAGGAACAGAAAGGAATCTCGTTTCTGCTGATCTTTTATTCTCATCGGGATGAATTCTACTATATGCCGTTCCGGGATCTGGACCGCGCATGGGAGCGGGCCCAAAACAACGGGAGAAAATCGATTCCGTTTGACGAGATCGACACCGGCCTGCGCATCTGGCCGAACCGGCACGGGATCCTGCTTCCGTTTCTGGACACGCTCCAGATGGATCTGGAGCGGCATCCCTGGGCAAATGAGTAAGGAGTAACGATTCACGGCCTGTGGGGAAGGGGCCGTGAATCGCAACCGTGAGGAACCGGCAGCGGGATGGATACGGTTGACAGACAGAAGCGGTTTCGATAAGATAACGGAAGTTTAACACTTTATTGCGATAAAGCGCCGGAAGGAGAGATCCAGATGAATCAGATGATACTGCATACGCCGGAAGGAGTCCGGGACATCTACGGGGACGAATGCGAACGGAAGCAGACTCTGGAACAAAAGCTGCATCAGGTGCTTGCATCCTACGGCTACCGGGACATCGAAACGCCGACATTTGAATTCTTTGACGTGTTCAGCAGGGAAGTCGGAACGATTCCGTCGAAAGATCTCTACAAGTTTTTTGACCGCGAGGGGAATACGCTGGTGCTCCGGCCGGACTTCACCCCTTCCATCGCCAGGGCGGCCAGCCGGTATTATCCGGAGAACGGCGGACCGGTCCGCCTGTCCTACCTTGGCAGGACCTTCGTAAATCATCAGGAGCACCGCGGAAGGCTCAAGGAGAACACAGAGATCGGCGCGGAACTGATCGGAGAGAGCGAGGCGGACGCGGATGCGGAGATCATCGCCATGGCGACATCCATGCTCCTGGCATCCGGCCTGAAGGACTTTCAGATCAGTGTCGGACACGCGGCCTTCTATGAAAGCCTGGTGGAGGAGGCCGGCCTGGACGCACAGACGGAAGAAAAGCTCCGCCTTCTGATCCACAATCACAACTCCTTCGGCGTGGAACAGCTTCTGTCCGGGATGCGGATCGAACCGGGGATCCGGAAGATCCTTGTACAGCTGACCCAGATGTACGGAGATCAGACGATGCTGGAAAAGGCCTGTGCGCTGACTGCGGGACTGAAGGCGGAAAAGGCCGTCCTGCGTCTGATGGAGATCCTGGATCTTCTGAAGATCTACGGACTTGAGGGTCATGTCAGCTTCGACTTCGGGATGCTGTCCGCCTATAGGTACTATACCGGCGTAATCTTCCGCGGCTATACCTATGGAACCGGAGAAGCGGTAGTCAAAGGAGGACGCTATGACAACCTGCTGGCGCATTTTGGAAAGGATGCCCCTTCCGCAGGCTTCGTCGTGGTGCTCGACAATCTGATGAACGCCCTGCAGCGGCAGAAGATCGATGGAATGGCCGGGCAGGAGCGGATCACGATCACCTACCGTGCGGATCAGAGAGAGGAAGCGCACAGAAAGGCGGCGGCGCTTCGCGCGCAGGGCCGGTGCGTAGAGCTGATCAGAGTCGGATGAACGGCAAAGGCCGGAGTCAGAAGGATCAAAACAGACAGGATCGGAACCGGAAAGATCAAACGGGAAAAGCCGGAACCGGGAGGAGTACAATGCGGTATCTAACGATAGCCCTGACAAAGGGGCGGCTGGCAAAACAGACCATGACGCTGATGGAGAAGATCGGCATCTCCTGTGAGGAGATGCGCGATCCGGGGACAAGGAGACTGATCTTTGTAAATGAGCAGTATGGCCTGAAGTTCTTTCTCGCAAAGGGGCCGGATGTCCCTACCTATGTAGAGTACGGCGCCGCAGACCTCGGCGTGGTCGGGGAAGACACCATCATGGAGGAGGGACGGAAGATCTATGAGGTTCTCGACCTGGGGTTCGGCAGATGCCGGATGTGTGTCGCCGGCCCCCAGGAGGCGGCCAGGCTCCTGAACGGCCAGGAACAGATCCGCGTCGCCACCAAATATCCGAAGATCGCCAGAGACTATTTCAATGATGTCAGGAACCAGACCGTAGAGATCATCAAGCTCAACGGATCGATCGAGCTGGCGCCGATCGTCGGCCTTTCGGAGGTGATCGTCGATATCGTGGAGACCGGTTCCACCCTGAAGGAGAATGGCCTGAAGGTGCTGGAGGAGGTCTGTCCTCTCTCCGCCCGCGTCGTAGTGAATCCGGTCAGCATACGGATGGAAAATGAGCGTATCATGAAGCTGATCAGTGATATGAACGCGGCGCTGCCGAAGGAACAGCCGCCGAAGGAAAAGCTGTGAAGGAACAGCTGCCAGAAGAACAGCTTTCAAAAGAACAGCTGCCGAAGGAACAGCTGGATAGAATGGATCGATGAGCATACGGAAACAGAGGTGAAGAGAAAGACATGAGAACCATCAAGCTTACGGAAGAAACCAGAAAGGACCTGCTGAACTCGCTTCTGAAGCGCAGTCCGAATCAGTATTCGGAGTATGAGAGCGCCGTTGCTCAGATCGTCGAGGATGTCCGCAGGAAAAAGGATGAGGCGCTGTTTGCCTATACGGAAAAGTTTGACCATGTCAGCCTGACACCGGAAACGGCGCGTGTTACCAGGGAGGAGATCGAGGAAGCCTACCGCCTCGTGAATCCGAAGCTGGTCGAGGTCATCCGCAAAGCCCATGCGAATATCCGCGCCTATCATGAAAAGCAGAAACGCTGTTCCTGGTTTGACTCGGAAGAAAACGGTATCCTGCTCGGGCAGAAGATCACTCCGCTTTCGAAGGCCGGCGTCTATGTTCCGGGAGGAAAGGCAGTTTATCCGTCATCCGTTCTCATGAACGTCGTTCCGGCGAAGACGGCCGGGGTAGGACAGATCATCATGACGACGCCCTGCCGGGGCGGAAAGGTCAGTCCCAACACACTGGTTGCCGCCAATGAGGCGGGAGTCGACGCGATCTACAAGGTCGGCGGCGCCCAGGCGATCGCGGCGCTGGCACACGGAACCGAGACCATACCGAAGGTTGACAAGATCGTAGGCCCCGGAAATATCTTTGTCGCGCTGGCAAAGAAGGCAGTCTACGGATTCACCGGCATCGATTCGATCGCAGGGCCGAGTGAGATCACGGTGCTTGCGGATGAGACCGCGAACCCGCGCTTTGTCGCGGCGGATCTCCTCAGCCAGGCGGAGCACGATGAGCTTGCTTCCGCGATCCTGGTCACGACTTCGCAAAAGCTCGCGGAAGAAGTATCGAAAGAGATCGATCAGTTTGTGAAGGAGCTGTCCCGGTCGGAGATCATCCGAAGCTCGCTGGAGAACTACGGCTATATCCTCCTTGTGGATACGCTGGAGGAAGGGATCCGGACCGTGGACGAGATCGCGCCGGAGCATCTGGAGATCGTCACATCGAATCCTTTCGATACGATGACAAGGGTGCACAACGCGGGCGCCATGTTCCTCGGCGCATATTCCAGCGAACCGCTCGGAGATTATTTTGCGGGGCCGAACCATATTCTTCCGACCAATGGAACCGCGCGTTTCTTCAGTCCGCTGTCAGTGGACGACTTTGTGAAGAAGTCAAGCATCATCTATTATTCCGAAGAAGCGCTCCGCGCGGTTCACAGGGATATCGAAACCTTTGCGAAAGCGGAGGAGCTGACCGCGCATGCGAATTCCATCGCGGTCCGGTTCGAGTGAATCCGGGTAGACGGATGAAGGAGGGAGACATGGCAAGGATAGCGGAAACGGAAAGATATACTTCCGAGACGAGTATAGAGATCCAGCTGAACCTGGACGGATCCGGAATCACCCAGATCGATACGGGGGTGGGATTCTTCGATCACATGCTGGACGGTTTCGCAAGGCATGGTCTGTTCGACCTGTCTGTCAAATGCGACGGCGACCTGCAGGTGGATGACCATCATACGATCGAGGATACAGGCATCGTGCTTGGGCAGGCGATCGCGAAGGCAGTCGGAGACAAGAAGGGAATCGCGCGCTACGGCAGCAGGATCCTTCCGATGGATGAAGCCCTGGTACTGTGCTCGCTCGACCTGTGCGGCCGCCCGTATCTTTCTTACGACGCGCATTTTCAGGGAGAGAAGATGGGGGAGATGTCCACCCAGATGGTAAAGGAATTCTTCTATGCGGTCAGCTACAGCGCCATGATGAACCTTCACATGAAGGTTCTGACGCCCGGCAACGACCATCATGTCTGTGAAGCGATGTTCAAGGCATTCGGAAAGGCGCTCGACATGGCCGTTCAGATCGATCCGCGCATCACGGACGTCCTGTCAACAAAGGGGGTTATCTGACATTATGATGAAAAAATTGATCGTTCCTGTCTTCCTCCGGGAGGGAAGAGCGGTTGTCTCCCTCACGGATCCTTCCGTGTACGGGGACGGCGACGCGGTGCGGCAGGCGGAGGCGTACTCGAACCGCGGCGCGGATATCCTGCTGATCCTTGACCAGTCCGATTCGGATCAGGAACATGACGTTTCCCTGACCCTGATGCGTGAGATGGCAAGACGGTCCGATGTTCCGATGTGGGGGGCAGGAAACGTGAAGCGGGCCGAGGATGTGAAGAAGCTTCTCTACGCCGGCTGCAAAAAAGCGGTGCTGAACTTCGCAAGACCATCCAATCTTGCGATGCTGGAGGAGGTTTCCAAACGTTTCGGGCGGGAGAAGATCGCGGTCTGCGTCAGCGCCATCCGGAAGGAGCAGCCTTCCGGGGAAGAGCTGGAGAGGATCAGCCGGTACGCGTCGGATCTGATTCTTCTGTCGGATCAGCCGGAGGAGGCGGCAGACGCCCTTGCCCGGATCCGGCAGCGGATGCCGGAGGATGCATTGTCCACGGATCCTCTTTCGTTCCACGTCCTTTTCCCGGAGGGGGACCTTACCGGAGCCGGCTGCAGGAAGATGCTGGAAGAAAACGAAATCGAAGGAATCGGAGGCGCATTTACCCGGAAAGAGGATGCGGATCTGATGGGCTGTAAGGCGCTCCTGAAGGCAGACGGCATGGAGGTGAACCTGTTCGAAAGCGCGTATGCCTGGGAGGATCTGAAAAAAGAGGAGAATGGCCTCATCCCCGTCGTGGTTCAGGACTACCGGAATGAAGAGGTCCTGATGGTCGCCTACATGAACCGCGAGGCATATGAACAGACGATCCGCACCGGCGTCATGACCTACTGGTCGAGATCCCGGTCAGAGCTGTGGGTGAAGGGAATGACAAGCGGTCATTATCAGTATCTGAAGGAACTGAGGATCGACTGCGATGCCGACACGCTGCTTGCAAGAGTCGCGCAGGTCGGGGCGGCATGCCATACCGGAAACCGCAGCTGCTTCTACCGCACCGCGCTGAAGAAGGACACGCCCCTGCGCAACCCGATGAAGGTCTTCGAGGAGGTGTACGCGACGATCGAAGACCGCAGGCTCCATCCGAAGGAAGGCTCCTATACGAATTATCTCTTTGACAAGGGAATCGATAAGATCCTGAAAAAATGCGGGGAGGAAGCGTCGGAGATTATCATCGCGGCGAAGAACCCGAACCCGGAGGAAGTGAAGTATGAGATGGCTGACTTCCTGTATCATATGATGGTGCTGATGTCGGAGCGGGGCATCGCCTGGGATGACATCGCGCAGGAGCTGGCAAACCGCGAGTGAAGCCGGATCACTGCATCCTGATCGTTACAGGTCACACCCTGACCTGTAACGTATGCCCCGGCCTGCGGATGGCTTCCCCAACGCAAACCTGTAGCCCACTCCGGCTGAGCTCTTTGCCGACTGCGATCGGGCGTCCGG
>CAJOQO010000164.1 GCA_905236545.1 uncultured Lachnospiraceae bacterium | reverse complement strand
GATCGCGACCCGGTCCGGGGCACACTGCGCGCCGCTCATGCACGAGGCCCTGAAGACGGTGGATCAGGGGGCAGTCCGTTTCAGCTTTTCATACTTCAATACGTTGGAAGAGGCAGACAGAGCTGCTGACGCGGTAAGGGAGCTTGCCCGCCCGTAGCGGTCTTCGAAGAAAGCTTTCCTTTGCACCGCGCTGCGATCCACCGGAGGTTCTGAGGAAACACTGATAGAATCAGTGTTTTCCTGGTTATCTGAAAAAAGAAAAGTGGTTATCTGAAAAAAGAAAAGAGGAGGAGAATAAGGTATGGCTGATTACAGACAGATGTGGCAGGATCTTGGTATGGATATGGAAAACCATGACAATCTCTGTCAGGTGCTCCCGACGGCGGTCGGGGATGTGTTTCTTTCCCAGGACAACCGCCCGAAGGCAATGGATTTCTGGGATCTCGTGATTTCCGAGGTTCATGGGATCCGTCCGGCTGAGCTGATCGAGGAGCAGAAGAAGGGACGAAAGGTATTCGGAACCTTCTGCGTTTATGTTCCTGATGAAGTGGTGATCGCCGCGGACGGGATCGTGACCGGTCTGTGCGGCGGCTCCCAGTTCTGGGTGCCGGATGGTGAGAAGGTTCTTCCGAAGAGTACATGTCCCCTGATCAAGGCTTCCGTCGGGGCAAGGCTCGGCCGTACCTGTCCGTTCTTCCGCATCGCGGATATGTATGTCGGGGAGACAACCTGTGACGGCAAGAAGAAGGCGTATGAGATTCTCGGCGAGGATGTTCCGATGTATGTCATGGACGTTCCTCAGATGAAGAGAGACAGGGATATCCTGAAATGGAAGGATGAGATCGCGGAATTCGCGAAGAAGGTTGAGGAATTCACCGGCAATCCCATCACTCCGGAAAAGCTTGGAGAAGCGATCCGTCTTGTCAATGAGAAGCGGAAGGCCATGCAGAGAGTCTATGACTGCCGCAAGTCGAAGACGCTTCCGATCTCCGGCCGCGATGCGCTGCTTATGACTCAGATCTCCTTCTTTGACGATCCGGCCCGCTGCGCCCAGATGTGCAACCGGCTTGCGGATGAGCTGGAAGAGCGGATCAGGGACGGGGTCAGCGTGGTCAGCAGGGATACGAAGCGCATCCTGGTCACCGGAACGCCGCTGGCAGTACCGAACTGGAAGCTTCACAATATTATCGAGACCAGCGGAGCGGCTGTTGTCTGTGAAGAGATGTGCACCGGAACCAGATATTTTGAGAATCTGGTCGATGAGACGCAGACGACGCTGGACGGACAGTTCATGGCTCTCTCGGAACGCTACATGAAGACCAACTGCGCCTGCTTTACGCCGAACACCGGCAGGATCGATGATCTTCTGCGCCTTGCGAAAGAATATCAGGTTGACGGCGTTATCGACTGCAGCCTGAAGTTCTGCTGCCTGTATGATACGGAAAAGTATTCGGTGGCGCGCGCGCTGAAGGATGCGGGCATTCCGGTTCTGAGCCTTGAGACAGACTATGAGGATGCGGACGCGGGACAGCTTCGCACGAGGATCGGCGCATTTATCGAGATGCTCGGATGAATCGGGATGTCCGGATGAGATACTATATCCTTTTCGCGAACTATGAGCAGGGACTTGCCCTCAGGGAGATTCTTCTGGCGGATGAGATTCCGAACCGGATCGCGCCCGCTCCCAGAGCGATTCAGGGAGATCTGTCCTGCGGCATGAGCCTGCTGGTCGAACCGGAATATATTGACGCCGCCCGCCGCTCCATCGCGGAGCACGGAGCGGCGTACCACAGGATCGCGTCTCTTGAGGGACAGATCCGGCCGGACAGGGACCGCTACTGTTAAGGAAACACGGATGAATGATCAGGAACAGGAAAAAGGTGTTTTTCCTATTCCTGATTTTTTTCCAGCTGCCGGAAGACCGGATCCAGAAGACAGACCCCTGCGTAAGCCGGCAGAGAGATTCCGAACATCAGCACGAGCGGAAGCAGCGGGAAGCTGAAGTTCAGGATGGCCCACGGAATGATCCAGACAAGAGCCATGGGAATGGTCCGGAAGACCTTCGAAAAGGACAGAACCGCCGCGTTGCGTATCGTCATAAAGACAGAATTCTCAAAATGCGCCTGCAGGGGAAAGACGTACTGGAAGATCATGAACACGATAAAAGCGGCTGTGACAACCACGTACCGCACTGCTGCAGGAAAGGTATCGGGATAGAGAACCGTAAAACGGTAATCGATGGCAAAGGAGAGAAACACCAGGGCAAACATCGCCCAGAGGATCGTGGCCTGCGTGAAATTGCGCCGGAATGCCTGAAAGAAGTTGCGGTGGATGACGCCTTCTTCCTTTCTGCGGATCCTGAGCAGAACATCATACATCGCGCTCAGGGAAGCCCCGGCGGTTATGACCGGGATACAGGTAAGAAGCGTGAGGAGATTGACCAGGATGAGATTCCAGGCGGTTTCGAAAACATGGTAGATCCGGCTGTCCGGATTGAGGTGTTTCTGCAGCATAAAACAGCTCCTTTGACGGGTAAAACGTGTCGTAAATCGTATCGCAAACCGTGTCGTAAATCGTGCCGTAAACCGTATCGCGGACCGGATTCCTATCTGAACTCATTCAGGAAGTCATTCTTCCGGTATTTTTCCCTGTACTTTCTGGGAGTCATCCCTGTTACCCGGCGGAAATGCTCTCCCATGTGGCTCTGGGAAGAGAATCCCAGGTACGAGGCAATCTCGATGCAGCTGTAGTCCGAGTAGGTAAGGAGATTCTGTACGAGCCGGATCTTCGCGTTGATGATATACTGCTTCAGCGTCACATGCTCGCATTTCTTAAACAATGCCGAGAGATAATTCGGCTCCAGGCCGATGGCGGACGCGATATCCTGAACCTGCAGATTCCGGTGGAGGTGGGAATAGACATAGTCCTTGCAGCGGCTGATGTGAGGACTCATATCCTCCGTGGAGGACACGCGGTCGGACTTCAGCTCCCTGACCAGACTTGCGTAATGCATCTCCGCCCGCTGGCCGGTATGGATCGCGCTGATCGGAGTCGTACATTTCTCCAGCGCCTGGATGTAGTTGTCGCTCAGGTAGAAAGCGGCTTCCGGGCTCAGGCCCCCGCGGATGGCCGCTCTGGAAGCGAGCGTGACAACGATGATTCCCAGATAGATCTCCTGCCGGAGCGGATCGTCTGACAGTGTTCCGTACCTTCCGGAATAATCTTCGTTGATGATCTCTTCCAGTTCCTCCGTGTCTCCCCTTTCCACTGCGTCCACTTCCCGCACTTCATGATTAAACGGGTTGTGCACGAAGTTGCTCTCACGTTTGTCGAACAGAAGGCGGGAGAGGGACGCCATATTCAGGTCATCCGCGTCGGGCCGGAGAAAATGATCCGCCAGGAGCTTCTGACGCTCCCGGGCGGGAGAGGAGATCTCGTCCGATGCGCTGTTTGAGATCAGCAGAAGACATTCGATGTAATCCGGAAAGGAAACCTCGGGAACCTGCGGATACCAGGCCTTGAATGCCTCTTCTTCCATTCTGTCGTCTTCGGCAGCCCGCTGCTTCTCATTCATTCTGCCGTCTTCGGCAGCCCGCTGCTTCTCATTCATTCTGCCGTCTCCGGCAGCCGGTTCCTTCTCCTTTTTCTCTTCCTGCGTTTTCTTTACCTGACGCAGACTCAGGCTGCTGCGGCAGGTATACCGCTCAGAGAAGCGGACCGGGCCGACAGCGGCGGTGCAGTCTCTGACAGGGAGAAATGCATAGAAGACCGCCTGCTCGATGGAAACAACGACAGAGGCCGGCACTGCCTGCCTGCTGCGGTTCAGGACCGCGTCCATGACTCCTTCATAGTATTCTTCATCGGAAAAGTCCGGGAAAACATGCTCCTTCAGCTGTTTCCGGTCTGCCGACAGCAGGCGGACCGGAGTGCGCAGATGCCGGAAAACATAGTAGAGGATGTAGGGAGGAATCGGTTCTTTTTTCATATCGGATGGGCAATTTATACGGATATTCATTCTGTAAGGAAGCTTTCCCTGTGAACAATGCTGTCTGTGGATAGGATCTGTCTCTATATATAACAAAGATTTTTTGTAATCGCAATAGATATTTGATAGGAATCGGTCGTCCTGCCCGCTATCATTTTATTAACAGTTCAGGGGTGCCATTGACAGAGAACAGATGCATCCTGGGGTTTGTTTTTAACAAAGGAGGGTTTCATATGAAGAAAAGACTTTCAATGTTAATCGCGGCTGCAGCCATGACAGGCCTGATGGCAACGCAGGCAATGGCGGCGGAAGAGATCTCGTTCTGGGATATTGCGACGGACGAGCCGGATAAGACGATCTGGTCCTGGGGCGTAGATCAGTACAACGAGAACGATTCCGAGGAGACAGGCTATACGGTCAATCAGGTTCCTACGGTGAACGACCAGTATAAGCAGAAGCTGGCGGTCGCGATGGCATCGGGAGAGTGCCCGGATATGTATATCCACTGGACCGGCGGCCCGATGGTTGAGTATATCAAGTCCGGATATGCGAAGGATATCACCGAGCTCTTCCAGAAATATGGGCTCGACGAGCTGTATACGGATGCTTCGATCGCACAGTGCACCGTAGACGATAAGATCTATGCGATCCCGGTCAAGAACGACTCGGTTGCGATGTTCTTCTATGACAAGGCAATGTGGGAAGAGAAGGGATATGAAGTCCCGACCACGATCAGCGAGCTGGAAGCGCTCTGCGATAAGATGGTAGAGGATGGCATCACTCCGTTCGCGCTTGCGAACAGCGCTCAGTGGACAGGCTCCATGTACTACATGTATCTGGTTGCCCGCTACGGCGGACCGGAGATTATCTCCGATGCTTACGACGGAACCGGATCCCTCGTCTGCGACGCGACGATCTTTGCGGGTGAGAAGATCGAAGAGTGGGTTGAGAAGGGTTACTTCCCGGATGGCGTCAACTCTCTTTCCCCGGACAACGGCGACGACCGCGCCCTGCTTTACACCGGTGCCGGCATGATGCTTCACGGCTCCTGGCAGGTTGCTTCGATCAAGTCCGAGAACCCGGATTTCTATGAGAATCTTGGATGCTTCGCATTCCCGACACTTGAGGATTCCGAGGCGGATCAGTCTGTAGTCGTCGGAACCATGGGCGATAACTTCATCTCCTTCAACTGCGAGGATGACAAGCTTGAAGCTGCTGTCAAGATGGCTTCCTACTACTCCACGGATGAGTGGATGCAGCTGGATATCGAGTCCGGAAACCTTCCGCCTCTGAAGGCAGCTACCTCGGAAGAGCCGGCATGGCAGGATATCCTGGCCGTCCTCAACGATGCTTCCGCGATCCAGCTGTGGTGGGATCAGTACCTGCCGAGCGCGGTTGCCGATGTGCATAAGTCTGCGACCCAGCTTCTGTTCGACTGCTCCGAGACCCCGGAGAAGGTTGCGCAGATGCAGCAGGATGCTCTGGATGAGTATTTTGCAGAGAATTCCTGATCTGAAAGGAATCTGAACCCTGCAGGGCCTGAGCTTCCGGTTCGGAAGACCGGGTCTGACTGATCCGGACATCCGGGGCAGCCGGCTCTGCCGCCTCAGACGGTGGGCAGACAGCCTGAAGCTTCATCGGAGGATGTACGGAAAGGCCTGAAGCGAGAAAAGGGGAATCGGCAGGGAACCGCATCGGTTTCCTGCCTTTTCTTCAGAGACAAAGAGGGAGATGCAATTATTATGAATAAAGAATCACTGGCCAGCAGAAGACAGCGTTCGACGACGATCTGCGCCTATGTTTTTCTGATCCCGGTCATTGTCCTGATGGCGGTCTTCCTGTTTTATCCGATCGTGCAGACATTTATCAACAGCTTCACCTCCTGGAACGGCATCTCCGCGAACAAGTCGTTCAACGGAATCTACAACTGGAACAAGCTGCTGCATGATGCGGATTTCTGGAAGGCGTTTTTTAACAATATCAAGATCATGATTCTGTCCCTGGTCATCCAGATGCCGATCGGTATTCTCCTTGCGACATTCCTGGATACAGGCGGAAGAAAATACAACTTCTTCAAGGTTATCTGGTTCCTGCCGCTCCTGATGAGCTCTGTGGCAGTAGGTTATCTGTTCCACTATGTTCTTGCGACAAACGGCGGAATCATCAGCGGAATCTCCCAGCTGTTCGGCGGCGGTGTGGTTGACCTTCTCGGAAGCCAGACCTACGCACTGTACGCGGTAATCGGCGTTATCTGCTGGCAGTTTATCCCATTCTACATGGTCTACTATATGGCAGGCTATTCCTCCATCTCGGAGGATCTGTACGAAGCGGCTGCCATAGACGGCGCGACCCGTACCCAGTACATCAAAAAGATCGCTCTTCCGATGCTTGTTCCGACGATCAAGAGCGCGGTTGTCATGTCGGTGGTCGGATCCCTGAAGTATTTCGATCTTGTATATGTCATGACCAACGGCGGTCCCGGAACCTCGACGGAATTGATGGCGACCTACATGTACAAGAATTCCTTTGTTACCTATAACATGGGATACGGCTCCGCGATCGCTGCCGGTATGTTTATCCTGATTACGGCTATCGCGACGATTATTATGAAGGTAATGAATACGGGAGGTGATGACTGATGGTATCCGGCAAGAAGAAATCTCACATTGGTTGGATCATTGCGGTCATCCTGGCCATCTTCTGGCTGCTTGTCGCATTTGTTCCTTTCATGTTCATGGTGCTGACCGGCTTCAAGGAGAAGCTGGAGGTTATCCTGGGAGGAGCGCTTGCGTTTCCGAAGTCCCTGTACCTGGATAACTATATTTCGATCATTACGGATCTGGCCTTCTGGAATTACTTCAAGAACTCTGTGATCGTTCTGATCCTGGCGCTGTTTTTCCTGCTGCTGTTCTCGGCGTTCGCGGCGTATCCGCTGTCCCGGTTCAAGTTTAAGGGAAGAGGCTTCATGTATTTCCTGATCGTCGCGTGCATGTCGATTCCGATCCATGTCACGATGATTCCGGTATTCCAGATGGCGATCAGTACGCACATGTATGACACGATCTGGATCCTGATCCCGACCGCGGTTGCTTTTGCGATGCCGATCTCCGTGTTCATCATGACCGGATTCATGCAGGGCATCCCGAAGGAACTGGAAGAGTCCGCCGATATCGACGGATGCGGAAGATATCTCAGGTTCTTCCGGATCATCCTTCCGCTCTCGACTCCCGGTCTTTCGACGCTGGCGATCTACAACGGCGTAAATATCTGGAATGAGTTCATCTTCGCGTTCACTTTGACGCAGTCGGAGAAGAACAGGACCCTGCCGCTGGCTCTGTGGAACTATCAGGGACAGTATTCGTCAAACACCGCCATGATCATGGCATGCCTGACATTGTCCGTACTGCCGATGATCATCATGTTCTGCATCCTGCAGGATAAGCTGGTCAAAGGTATGATGGCCGGCGCTGTCAAGGGGTAAGGAGCGGTACCGGAATGTCGGATATTGACAGCGATTGAAAAAACGCTGCGATCGAGGAGAGAGAACAGGATATGTTTGTCAAAGGAGTCAATCTTGGAAACTGGCTGGTGCTGGAAAAATGGATGAGCCCTCATCTTTTTGACGGCACGGACGCCGAGGATGAATACTATCTTCCGAGACAGCTTTCCCCTGAGGTTTATGAGGCCCGCATCCGGATTCATCGAAGCGAATACATCACGGAACGTGACTTCGTGAAGATCCGGAGCATGGGTCTGACCCATGTGCGGATCCCGGTTCCGTATTTTGTTTTCGGTGACAGGGAGCCGTTCATCGGGTGTATCCAGGAGCTGGATCGCGCATTTGCGTGGGCGGAGAAGCATGATCTGAAGATCCTTGTGGATCTGCACAGTGTACCGATGTCGCAGAATGGCTTCGACAATGGCGGCCTCAGCGGCGTGTGCAGATGGAGCCAGATCCCGGAGGAAGTCGATTATGTGCTGGAGGTACTGGAAAAACTGGCTCAGCGCTACGGCGGAAGGAAGGGGCTGTGGGGGATAACCCCGGTCAATGAACCTGTCACGGAGCCGGTGTGGTCCGCGATGGATGTCCCGGGCCGGTACCCGCCGGTGGACAGGGAGCTGGCAAAAGGATCCGCGCCGAATACGATGGAATTCCTGCATTCCTTCTATGAGAGGGCATATGACCGGATCAGCCCGCATCTTTCCGACGGGCAGTACGTGGTTTTTCACGACGCGTTTCAGCTGAAGGCGTGGGAGGAATTTCTCTCGAAAGAGAGATTCCGCGGAAGAGTTGTCCTGGATACGCACCAGTATCTCATGATGGCGGAGATGTTCGGATGCGAGCAGTCCGTCGCGGGCTATGTCCGTTATATCGAAGAGAACTGGGAAAAGGATCTGGCCGAAGTGCAGGAATATGTCCCTGTGATCGTCGGGGAATGGTGCATCTTCAATTCCTTCGCGACAGGGGTGGATACCAAAGGCGGGCAGAGCTCCCTGAACGGGATGGACTATGGCTCCAACAGGGAAGTGTTTTCCCCGCAGGAGAAGAGAGCGATCTACCAGACGATTGCAAATGCGCAGCTGAAGGCATGGCAGAAAGGATCCGGCTATTTTTACTGGAGCTACAAGCTCCTTCTGGATACTGCGAATGAACCCGACTGGATCGGATGGGATTCCTGGGATCTGGGCCGTGCCTATGATTTCGGATGGTTTCCGAATGTGGCTGACGGATAAAAGAATTGAAAGGAAATACGGATCGATCTGTGTTTCCCTGAAGAGGACCGGCGTACTGTTATGAGGCATCCTGAGAGGAACAGAAGCACGCCGGTCATTTTTAACACAGCAGCATGACGAAGAGAGGCAGCCTGACGGTCTGCCGCCGGGGCGGGAAGGCTCTGACCGGGATGTCACAGGAGTGAGGCATTATGAGTGAGAAATATGTAAACAAAGGTGCATTTATGACGAAGACCGGCACCATGGTGGTCGTGGATGAGACAAATGTGGATCAGATCGTGGAGGATCCTGCCATGCGTGAGCGGATGAAGGAACAGCTGCGGGTAAAGCCTGTCGGTGAGAATCAGGTGCTGATCGAGGTTGAGTGCGTGGGCGTGTGCGGCTCGGATGTCCATTATTTCCATGACGGCCGTCTGGGATCCTATGTCGTCGAAAAGGACCGGGACATTCCGTACATGCTTGGCCATGAGTGCTCCGGAACCGTTGTGGATATCGGGAGCGCGGTCAGGCATCTGAAGGTCGGAGACCGTGTCTGCTGTGAGCCCAGTGTCACCTGCGGGAGATGCGATTACTGCAAGTCCGGGCACTACAACCTTTGCGAGCAGGTGCGGTTCTGGGCGACGCCGCCGGTTCAGGGCTGTTATATGAAGTATGTCCCCTTCGAGGCGGATCTGTGCTACAGGCTGCCGGACGGGATGGATGCTGTCCAGGGAGCTCTGATCGAGCCGATGGCGACAGGGATGTACGCGGCCAGGCTCGGCAGGGTTACCGTCGGCTCTACGGTCGTAATTCTGGGAAGCGGCTGCATAGGCCTCATGACGCTGCTTTCCTGCAAGGCAAGAGGCGCCGGCAGGGTCATCGTCTGCGACCTGGAGGATATCAGGCTTGAGAAGGCGAAGGAGCTTGGCGCGGATGATGTGATCAACTCCGGAAGGGAGGATGCCGTCCTGCGCATCCGGGAACTGACGGACGGGAGAGGGCCTGATGTCGTATTTGAGACGGCAGGCAGCAAATATACCATCGCTCAGACGCCGCATATCGCGCGCCGCGGAGGCCGGATCGTCCTGGTCGGCATGTCTGCGGAGGCGGAGATTTCTTTCAACTTCGGACAGGTTATGGCGAAGGAACTGACCATCAAGTCTGTTTTCAGGTATGTCAACATGTTCCCGACGTGCGTCAGGGCAGTCGCGTGCGGACTGGCTCCGGTCGAGAAGGTGGCTACGCACATTTATTCCCTCGGGCAGATACAGCAGGCGTTTGAGGATTCGGTGCATAAGAAGAACGAAGTGGTAAAGGCAGTGATCCGGTTTACGGACTGAGGAACCGTCCCGATCCGGCCTGCAGGCTGAGGAACCGCAGGATTCCGGTTTGCGGACGGAAGGACAGTCTCCCGGCATTATGAATCATGTAAGCGTGGAAACAGGAGAGGAAGAATTATGAAATGGTATGTGGATCAGAGCGTTGAGTTTCAGGGGAACGGTTCGAAGGACAGGCCCTTCGGCAGTATCTCCTGCGCGGCGGCGGTCGCGCAGCCGGGCGATGAGGTTCTGGTTGCGCCCGGCGTATACAGGGAATATGTTGATCCGGTAAATGCGGGAAGGGAAGACGCGAGAATCGTCTATAAGAGTACCGAGAAAAACGGAGCGGTCATCACGGGGGCTGAGCTTCTTGAAGGCTGGAAAAAGGACGGAAAGATCTGGTGTGCCTGTGTGGACAACAGTATCTTCGGCGCGTACAACCCCTATACGACCTACGTCTACGGAGACTGGTACTTCGCCGGCAAGTCCAAGCATACAGGAGCTGTGTTTCTGAATGACAGGATGCTTTATGAGGCGGCTTCCATCGAGGAATGTATCGAAGGCGGGAAGAGCAGTTATTCCTGGGTTCCGGAAGAATCTGTGTACAAGTGGTACGCGGAGCTGTCAGAGGACGGCAGGAGAACGATCTTCTGGTGCAACTTCCAGGATAAGGATCCCAATCAGGAAAAGGTGGAATTCACAGTCAGAAGAGAGTGCTTCATGCCGTCGAAAACCGGAGTCGGATACATCACGGTGTCAGGCTTCAAAGTAGACAAGGCAGCGACCACATGGGCGCCCCCCGCGGCGTTTCAGGACTGCATGATCGGTCCGCACTGGTCGAAGGGATGGATCATAGAGGACTGTGAGATCAGCAACTCCAAGTGCTCCGGCATCGGACTCGGCAAGTATTATGATCCGGAAAATGACCATTATTTCACCACGAAGCATGTCAAGAGCCCGACCCAGATGGAGAGGGACGCGGTGTGCAGAGGCCAGTACCATGGCTGGCTGAAGGAAAAGGTCGGCAGCCATATCATCCGCCGCTGTGATATCCATCACTGTGAGCAGGGCGGGATCATCGGACGCATGGGCGGCGCGTTCAGCCTGATCGAGGACAACCACATCCATGATATCAACAATATGATGGAACTGGGCGGAGCGGAGATTGCCGGCATCAAGATGCACGCGGCGATCGATGTCATCATGCGCCGCAATCATATCCATCATTGCACGATGGGAATCTGGTGCGACTGGGAGGCGCAGGGAACCCGCATCACGGGCAACCTTCTGCATGACAATCAGAAGCCGGACTTCGCGAAGTCTCTTCCGGGCGGCATGACCAGCCAGGACATCTTCGTCGAGGTCAGCCACGGTCCGACCCTGATCGACCACAACCTGCTTCTTTCCGATGTATCCCTGCGGATCGCGACAGAGGGCGTCGCCATGGTGCATAACCTGATCTGCGGTGCATTTTCCTTTGTCGGAGCCGGAACCACCTGGAGATACACGCCTTATCATATTCCGCACCGTACGGAGGTCATGGGCTTCATGACGATCCTGCACGGAGACGACCGTTTCTATAACAACATCTTTATCCAGAAATGGCCTTCTGATGACTTTGTCGCGCGCAGTGACAGCCGGGATGAGCCGCAGATCGAGAACAGGAAGGTCGGAACGGATGTCTGGGATGAGTATCCGACCTATGAGGAGTGGATCGCCCAGTTCGACATGGAAAGCGATATTCCGGATATGGCGAAGCTCGAGCCGGCTCATGAAGGACATCTTCCTGTCTGGTCCGAAGGAAATATCTATTTTAACGGCGCGCTTGCCTGGCGCGCGGAGGCAAACGGGAAGGTTGACAGCGAGCATACCGTCAGCGCGGATGTCGTACAGACGGAGGACGGATGGGTCTTCCGGACGGATCTGTATGAATATCTTGGAAAAATGACCTGCCGTATGGTTGATTCGGTTCTTCTCGGAAAGGCCTTCGAGCCGGATCAGCGCTATGAGAATCCGGATGGGACGCCGATCACATTTGATACGGACTACTTCGGAAAACACCGCGCAGTTTCGGTCATACCCGGTCCGTTTGCCGCTCCGGCAGGAGAAGTGCTTGTGGCCAGAGACTGAAAGAAAAAAAACAAAGCGCCGGCCTGTACAAAGGCATGACACAGTCACAGCCATGATCGTGCGCAGGCGCTGAAGAAAACAGCGGCAATGGGATGCCATTGCCGCTGTTTTAAGGAAAGATGGATCCGTCAGATCAGCAAGCTGATCTGACGGGATCATGAGTAATTCCAGGGGGGCTGAAGCATTACAGATGGAGAAGATGGAAAACGGAAAAGAACGCAGGATCGCCTGCAGGGAGTTTTATATGGATCATGACGGGATACCGCTTCACGCGAAGCTGGAATTCCCGGCGGGCTTTTCTCTGGAGGAGAAGAACCCCGGCAGATGCCCGCTTGTGATCGTTCAGCATGGTTTTACCGGCCATATGGAGGAGGATCATATCCTGGCGGTTTCGCGGACCTTGAATCAGACAGGCTTCGCGACCCTCCGGACGGAGCTGTACGGGCATGGAAAGAGCGGGGGAACGTTTACGGAGCATACGTTGTTCAAATGGCTGTCAGAGATGCTGACGGTCATCGATTACGCAGGAAGACTGGACTTTGTCAGCGAGCTGTTTCTGTGCGGCCATTCCCAGGGCGGACTTACCGTCATGCTGGCCGGAGCGATGAAAAGGGATCAGCTGCGCGCGATCATCCCGCTGTCACCGGCGGCGATGATTCCGGAGGATGCCAGACATGGGAGCATGCTTGGACATCCGTTTGATCCGGCTCATGTCCCGGACGTTCTGGAAATGGATGGGAATTGCAGGCTGGGAGGAAACTATCTGCGCGTGGCCAGGATGATCTGGGTGGAACCCGCCATAGACGCATTTACAAAAGAAGTTCTGATCATCCATGGAGACAGGGATGAAACGGTCCCGATCCGCTGCGCGCAGGAAGCGGCAGCGCGCTATAAGGATGCGGAGCTGGTGGTTATCCCGGGAGCGGATCACTGCTATAACGGCCATCTGGAGGAAGTGACACAGGCGCTTGCCGCATACATGAGACGGTTTGTGAAGTGATCCTCAGCGCCTCCCGTAGTACTTCTTTTTATCCTCATACATACGCTCATCCGCCGTCATCAAAGCCGAGCGTATCATGCGGCAGTCCTCACTGGCGCAGCATCCGATGGAAAAGGAGAGATCCTGATAGTTTTCCGAAGTCCTGCGGAGCGCGTCCGCCTTTTCCTCCAGCTCCGCCTGGCGTGTGCCCGGAAGGATCACGACGAATTCATCCCCGCCGGCGCGGTAGATGCTGCGGGCATCGAACAGCGTGCAGAGCGCGTGCGCGGCGCTTCGAAGAAGATTGTCGCCGGCACTGTGCCCCTGGGAGTCATTGATCCGCTTCAGACCGTTCAGATCGGTAAAAAGGACTCCGACCGGCTTTGCCTCCGCCTCTGACAGGCTGCACAGGGCGTCGACATCCGTGTTCATCTTATTGCGGTTCATCACGCCGGTAAGCATGTCTCTGGAGCTCATCTCTTTCAGCTGGTTTACCATAAGATAGTTTCCGATCTCCGAACCGAGGACGAAGGAAGTCAGCTCCAGAATCTCCTTCACCCGTGTGGACTGCTCCGGATGGAAATTGGCAGCCCAGATATAGCCGAAATGATCATTTCTGGACTTTAAAGGGAAGAGGGCGATGGTTCTGACGCCTGATTCCCTGAGAGAGCGGTACCAGACCGGATTCCGGTCGGCAACGACCTGCATCTCTCTGTCATCCTTTGCGATCAGACAATTGCTTCCGTGTATGGTATCCTTCCAGGTGCTGGCTACCGCATAGAACGCGTTATTGTCCTGCTCATTCTTCACCCGGATCTTTGATTCCTCAGAACGGCTGTGTCCCAGAATCTCACAGGATTTCTTCTCATCGTCAACCAGAAGGACGCAGCAGCTTTCAGACTGGCAAAGCTTCTTGATGTCTTTTACCGTATTGCCCAGAGCCTGTTTGAAATCTTTGGCTCCGCGGAGCGCAATCGCCGTCTCCAGAACCGCGGAGGCAATATCTCCGGAGATATTTGAGATGCGCTCCGAGCTTGGCTCGAAACTGATCTCCATCGTGTAGGTGCAAAAGCACAGGTTCCCTTCGTCCGGCCAGAGGGGAAGAAAGGTCATGTTGAACCAGATATCGTATCGGTCCGGATGTGCGTAGGAATGAAGGCAGCGCTTCTGCACGGCGGCGCGGTAGCAGTAGTCTTCAAAGTTCAGATCCCTGTTCAGGTAACGGGTATACAGTGAATTCGGAATGAATTTTTCTGAGAGCATGTGCATGTCCCCGGGAGGGTTCTCGATGCTGTCGATATAGGATCGGTTGCCTGTGACGATCCTGATCTCTCCGCAGCTGCCGTCCGGGAGTTTCTCTACGGACATTACACATGTCATGGCCCCGATGCTGTCTGCTACTTGCTGAAAATCTGTCTTCACTGTGAAGCCTCCTTCTCCGGTATGCCTTTCTCATCCGCTTCCGGCGGAACCCTTATTCCGCTTTTCGCGGCTTCCCCCTGTTTTGTATGCTTGCCCCATACAGGAAAATATACCCACCTGTGCGGTTGGATCACTATCGTGATCCAACCCCTCTACCCTCATTCGCAAAACCCGCGCTTCGCAAAGCTCAGCGCTACTG
>CAJOQO010000163.1 GCA_905236545.1 uncultured Lachnospiraceae bacterium | reverse complement strand
GGTTCCGGACAGTAAAAGTATTCCGGTATTCTCCGGATCTCCTTCCTCCTTCGCAGGTATTCCATTGGAGTCATTCCATCGATTTTCAGAAATCCTGCGATCGCGACCGGAAGCGCAAACGGCATCGCTGCGTAGAAACAGATCGTCTGCGGCAGATGCAGGTAGAAATGCGCGAACAGAAATGCCGCGACTCCAGATGCAACCGTCCCCAGTGCATGCATTGTCTGGGAAAAATCCAGGCCGTGGAACACGTCAGGCTTATAATTGTCAATATTCCGGTTCACCCTGATCTGCATCGAAATCACCCCCTTCCCCTTCTTCCAGTTCCACGTAGAACAGGTCCTCGATTGCCATACCGAACAGGTCGCAGAATTTCTGGATCGTTTCCACATCAGGTTCCCCTTCCTGGTTTTCATAAGACACCAGGGCACTTTCCGGAATCCCGGACCGTTCGGCTGCTGCTGCGATACTCAGTCCAAAAAATGTACGGACAGCTTCCATGCGCTCTCCGCCCCTGTAGTATTCCCATAACCTCATATCCATCACCCCAGTCCCATACAGCGGCGCACGATCATGTCGGATCCCTTGATGGCAGCGCACGCTGATATCATCGGCAGCACCATGCCGCAGATCGAAAGGATAATGTCGGACGCGGTACCATTCCCTGCGGAAGCAAACAGGTTCGCGTCCTTGAACAGCCCGAAGCTGATCGCGATCGCCAGAACCATGGTGACCGCCTCCAGACCGTACCCGATAAATGTCCTGATCCAGGCATGCGCGCTGTGGGAGAACCTGTCTCCCCCGGCAAGCCCGGACAGGGCAATCGGTGCGAACGGGATGCACAGGAGCATTTTGAACAGCCTCTGCATCACCGTTACCACCAGCTGCACGCCGCAGACCAGGATCGTCAGAGCGCCGATCAGTCCCCCGAAGAAACAGAGCAGGCCATCAGAGAACCAGTCCCAGGCCTCCGTTTCATCATTTGTGTCCAACTGGTTGTAGATGTTGCCAAAATATCCATATTCATTCGCGACTTTCTGAGCTGCCTTCTTAGCTTCCTCCTTCTGTTGGCCGGACATCCCTCCGACATCGATGATGACCTCTTCCTTCAGGGCATTTTTCGTCATCGATTTGACGTCCACATTCACCGCATTTACCAAAGCCACACTGCAGTCTGTGATCCCATAGACGACCCAGAAGCTGTTGGCGACCAGGCTGCTGGCGATTGCGAAGCGCACAAAAAACCGGAACATGTTTTCCAATGTGAAGCTCTTGTTGATGTCGATCGTCTCATTCAGCCAGCCAAGCAGGAAAAACAGGACGATCAGGCTCGCCGCCACCGCCAGAAAGACGCTGAAAATCGTACCGGAAACCGTGCTGTATGCATTGGTTCCCTTTGGATTGATTCTCAGGTATTTCACTGCAGCATCGCAGCACATGCCCCAGAAACTGACGGACATCTTCATCATGGAATTGCCGGCTTTCATCATGCCGCCGCCCATGGCTTTGAAGGCCTCATACATTATTCCGCCGTTTCCCGACGGCAGGACGTCGCTGAAATCAGCTGGTCCAATTCCTCCAGGTATCATATTTCACCTGCCCACGCATATGGATGCCGATGGGCTTCCTCCTTTCCTTTTTTCAGTTGCACAAAAAAGGGAACCACCGAAGTGACTCCCTCCTGATAGATTTTCGTTAATGAAATTGATGATAATGTGCTCTATTACGGTTCATTCCCTAACGCACAATAATACATCCCCCGGCAGATATCCTTATCCTTTGAATAATCCATCACACTCATCCACGTTAACACGTGGAAGCGCCTTAAGACCTGTATTTGCCTGATACAAAGTGGTTTTTCCTGCTCCATTAACACCGGCAAACAAAACATACTTCTCCAATTTTAAAACCTCTTTTCAAGGATAACCTTCTTTTGCTTCTGCTGTAGGATATAGTCAGCAACAGCCCATATAAAATGACGTTCCTCCTCACTCCTGGCATCTTTGATCAACTGATAGGATTCATCAAAATCCATATCTTTGCACTGCTCATATAATTCATGAATTGCTTCAGATCTTGACATAGCTCTCCTTCTTAATCTTTCTTTCGTACATCCCCTGCGTTTTCAAAGCTATTCACAGCACGACAGACATAAGCTTTCCAGCATAAAGGGTCTAACACTTCTTTATTCCGAAGATTTTGGTAAGTTCATAATACGTCAGCAATATGAGTCTTTCAAGGCAAAACCTTCAGCTCAAATATATCCGTCTCCGCTTGTACGGCGAAATATATCACCATTTTATCCTATGTCGGAATCCCTCCCATCATCTGGAAAACCAGTTCTCCCAGAATCATGATGATTCCTGAGATCACCTTCTTCAGCGCACTTGTCCGTCCTGCTGTGTCATGCTGCTGATAAGCCGCAGCGAATTCAAAGATCCCCCAGGCCAGCACGATCGCGCCGGCCGCCGTCATGATCCCTATGACCAGGTTCCAGATCAGGTTGAGTCTTCCCTG
>CAJOQO010000162.1 GCA_905236545.1 uncultured Lachnospiraceae bacterium | reverse complement strand
CGGGCGGACAGGCCGCATCACGGGGAAAAAGGGATAAGAACAGATCGCGCCGACAGAAAGAAACCGCCGCAGGATGCAGACCAGCAGAGCAGGCCGGAAGGAGTTCAGCCGCAGGGACCAGACCAGCAGAGCAGGCCGGAAGCAGCCCCGCCGCAGCCTTCTGCGCATGAGGCGGATCAGTGAGCCCGCTGCCTGAGAGCGATGCAAAGCCGGAACCGGAGCGGATCGATGATCTGCAGCGCAATGGCTGCCGGCTCATACAGCGGCCGGATCTGTTCTGCTTCGGAATGGACGCGGTGCTTCTTGCCGCATTTGCCAGTGTGAAGCGGGGCGACCGTGTGCTGGATCTTTGCTCGGGGAACGGCGTGATCCCGATCCTGATGGATGCGAGACTTCCGGGAGAGCTTCGGCTTGAGGGAAGCGTGCAGTTCACGGGCCTGGAGATTAATTCGATCTGTGTCGATATGTCGAAACGCAGCGCACAGATGAACGGGCAGTCGGAGCGGGTGCATTTTCTCGAAGGAGACGTTCGCTCGTATGAGAAGTCCGGGCTGAAGCCCGGCTCCTTCGACCGGGTGACAGTGAACCCGCCTTATATGACCGGCGGCGGCGGCCTGACCGGAGGGAATACCGGGCGGGTGATCGCGCGGCACGAGGTGCTGTGTACGTTTGACGACGTGGCAGACTGCGCGTCCCGCGCACTGAAGGTGGGAGGCCATCTGTATCTGGTGCACAGACCGCACCGGCTCGGGGACATCTTCCTGTCCTTGAACCGGCATCATCTGGCAGTAAAGAAGATGCGGATGGTGCACCCCTTTGCGGACAAAGAAGCAAACATGGTGCTGATCGAGGCTGTAAAGGGCGGCAGGGCTTATGTCCATGTGGAACAGCCGCTGGTAATCTTCCAGACGGCGGGTGTGTATACGGAGGAAGTAAGAGCGGTATATGGCTGAATGCGGGATTCTGTATCTGGTCGCGACGCCGATCGGAAATCTGGAGGATATGACATACCGCGCGGTACGGATCCTGTCGGAGGTTGATCTGATCGCGGCGGAGGACACGCGGGGAAGCATCAGGCTGCTGAACCATTTTGAGATCCGTACGCCGATGACCAGCTATCATGAATACAACAAGGTTTCAAAGGCGAAAACGCTGATTGAGACCATGCTTGGCGGGAAAAACGTCGCGTGCATCACGGATGCGGGAACACCGGGGATCTCTGACCCCGGGGAGGTGCTGGTTCAGATGGCGCTGGATCACGGCATCCGCGTGGTGCCGGTTCCCGGAGCCTGCGCTGCAGTCAATGCGCTGATCTGTTCCGGACAGGGGACGCGCCGGTTCTGCTTTGAGGCATTTCTGCCGGCGGAGAAGAAGGAACGGGACCTGATCCTGGAGGAGCTGAAGGAAGAGACGCGCACGATCGTTGTATACGAAGCGCCGCACCGGATCCTCCGGACCCTGGAGCTTCTGGCCGCCGCGCTTGGCGGCAGATCTGTGACAATCTGCCGTGAGCTGACGAAGAAGCATGAAGAGATCCGCAGGACGACTCTTCCGGAAGCGGTCCGGTATTATGAGGAAAATGAGCCGCGGGGGGAGTTTGTCCTTGTGGTTGCGGGGAAGGACCGCCGGGAGCTGATCCGTGAAAGGCAGGATGAGATCCGCGGAAGTCTCTCTCTGGAAGAGCATATGAAGCAGTATCTTGACCAGGGCCTGGAGAAAAAAGAGGCGATGAAGGCAGTGGCGAAGGACAGAGGAATGACGAAGCGGGAGGTCTATTCGCAGCTGCTGGGAGAATCTCAGGAATTGCACAGCAGAATGAATCGGCGTTTCCCTGAGTGAATGATTCCCATTCGCGGCCAGGATCTGAGCTTTGTACTGCCGCTTACAGGCAAGTGTACTGCCGCTTACAGGCAAGCCTGACGCGTCAGGTACAAAGACGCAGATCCGGCCGTGAATCGTAACGGAGAGACATACTTCGGAGAAGGAGACCGTACAGGGTATGACGGACATGATACAGCAGATCGAGCAGGCTGCGCGGGAGGCGGGGGAGATCATCCGCTCCGCTCACGGCTCTGATCTTCAGATCGAGAATAAAGAAGGCAGGGTTAATTTTGTCACGGTGTATGACAAACGGGTTCAGGAGTTTCTGGTGGAGCGCCTTCGCGGGATTGTGCCGGATGCAGGCTTTCTCGGGGAAGAAAATGGCCTCGATCTCTTCCGGCCCGGAGATGAGGAAGGCTGGCTGTTCGTGATTGATCCGATCGACGGTACGACGAACTTTATTCACAACATGCATCCTTATGTAACCTCCATCGGGCTGATGAAGGATGGCGTTCCTTATGCGGGCGTGGTGTACGCACCGGTGACGGATCAGATGTTCAGTGCTGAGAGAGGGCAGGGAGCGTATGAAAACGGAAGAAGGATCTATTCGTCGAACGCACCGCTTGCGGACAGCATCATGCTGACAGGAAGCGCCGGATTCTCGATGGAAGCGTTTCGGATCGCGCAGAATGTGACGGCCGAATTCCAGAGCCGGTGCCAGGGGGTTCGCACGACCGGAAGCGCGGAGTATAATCTGTGTATGGCTGCCAGCGGAAGGTGCGGCGGCTACTTTGAGATGCGGCTGGGGCTGTGGGACTATGCCGCCGGCGGACTGATCCTTGAAGAGGCCGGAGGAAGGATGACCGACTATTATGGCAGGCCATTGTCCTGGAGGGGCCCGTCCAGTGTCGCGGCGGTCAGTGCAGGCATCGCCGCAGAAGACGCATTGCCCGATACAGGATTCTGGCTGGATCAGTGGAATGGACGATAAGCGAGGAAGGCCCGGCGTGCCGGGCAATGAGCGATGAAGACCCGGCGGGGTGGATGAAAAACATCGTGATATAGAGGATGGAACGATGGCGGCAGTGCTTTTGATCTATCATATGGAAAACGGCAGGCGGAAGATTCTTGAGGGGCTGTGCGCTTCGATGGGAATTCGGTCTGTTTTTGCGGATGCGGAAAGCAGCCATGTGCCGATCGGTGTTCTGAGCGGCAGCATGGAACCGAATGCCCTTTGGAACTGCGGCATGACGGAGCGTGACAGCACCGCGGGAGATGCCGGACAGCCTGCCCCGTCAGGGAGAGAGCCGGATCGTGCCAGGGTTCACAGCACAATCGAAGAGGAAATGATCGTTATGTGCGGGTTTACGAAAGCACAATTCGATGCATTTCTGGAGATGCTGCGGATGGCCGGCCTGAAGATCGGGCTGAAAGCGGTAGAGACGCCGGCAAACAGGAGCTGGACCGGTGAGATGCTGCACAGGGAGCTGTCCCGCGAGCGGGAGGCGATCAGGACGTCGCTGCGCGGAACAGGCTCTTCTTCTGAGGGAAAAGACTGAGGGAAAAGGATGAAACGGATCGGGAAACGGAGGATCTGCCAGTCAGCGTATGCCTCCGCTTTGCGCGGAAGCGGTGAAACGGTAAGTTCTTCCGGGCGCCTTACGATGGCGGACATCGAGAAGCTTGCCCGGGAAGCGGTCAGGGTGATCCCGGCGCGGGTTGCATACTTCGCCCCGCTCGTTGGCGTGACCTATGGAAGGATAACGATCCGCAATCAGAGATCACGCTGGGGCAGCTGTTCTTCAAAGGGCAATCTGAATTTTAACTGCCTTTTGATGCTTGCGCCGCCGGAGGTGCTGGACAGTGTTATCGTACATGAGCTCTGCCACCGTCTGGAGATGAACCATTCGAAGCGGTTTTATGCGCATGTACACCGGGTATACCCGGAATATGACAGGGCGCATGCCTGGCTGAAGGAGCACGGCACTGAGCTGATGCGCCGGATGACCGGATAGGATGACCGGACAGGATGAGGGACGGGCAACGATGGACACATGATCATGACAGGATACCGGGGAACAGTTCTCCGGAAGAGCGTCAGGAAGAGACATCATGGAGAGCGCGGAGGGCGTTCTTGAACTGAAGGGAGAAATAACATGAGTTCTCAGGACGCAGCTTACGTACGGTCTCGCCAGCACGCCACATTTCCTGATTACGCATAGCCTCCAACTCTTTCT
>CAJOQO010000161.1 GCA_905236545.1 uncultured Lachnospiraceae bacterium | reverse complement strand
TAGCGCTGAGCTTTGCGAAGCGCGGGTTTTGCGAATGAGGGTAGAGGGGTTGGATCACGATAGTGATCCAACCGCACAGGTGGAAAAAAAAACTGTCCCTGCCGCGGCCGGCTGCGTATATAGTGTCAGACGGGTCAAAACAGTCCGTTCCGTTTTATCAGATAACATGACGGCCACGGGCAAACGTACCTTATGACCCGGTATCACAACATGTATGGCATGTATATGCAGTTTTATACACGGAGGTAATTAGAATGTCTGAGAAAAAGCTTCTGAACAGCGACGAATTGAATGTTTCCGGCGGCGCCAACGTGCAGGTCAATACACACACACCTCAGGATGCGGTTGTCCGCAGCGGTCCGGGAATCTCCTATCCGCAGATCGGTTCTCTGCCAAACTACACCTGGGTAAATACCACCGGGAATACCTCTTACAATTCGGAGGACGGCAGATACTGGACCCAGATCAACGCACCGTACTTTGGCTGGGTTGCGTCAACCCTGCTCAACGGCTGATCCGCCTGAAAACGCCGGCGTTATCCCGGCCGTCTGCACAGGCGGTGACGCAAAGGGCAGGTGTCCTGCAAAATGCAGCCAAAAGGCGCTGATAAGGAGTTTTCCGCTCCTTTATCAGCGCCTTTTTCGATCTGCGGTTTTGCTGTATGATCTGCTTCGATGATCTCACTCACTTCTCAAGGCTGCCACCGGATCCTGCCGCGACGCCTTGAATGCGGGGAAGAAACCGCCGATCAGGTTCAGCACGATGCACAGAACGATCAGCACGCCTGCGGCATACGGCGGCAGAAACGCGGACACCGGCTGATCTGTGTAGGAATGAATCGCCATATTGATGGGAATCAGGCAGAGCAAAGTCAGGGCAATTCCAAACACCCCTGCCATGGCGCCGATGAGAAAGGTTTCCGCATTGAATACCTGGATAATATTTCTGCGGGATGCGCCCATCGCACGCAGGATGCCGATCTCCTTGCGCCGCTCCAGCACCGAGATATAGGTGATGATACCGATCATGATCGATGACACGATCAAAGATACGGCGACAAAAGCGATCAGCACATACGTTATAACATCAATAATCGTTGTTACCGAACTCATCAGGGAGCCTACATAGTCCGTATAGGAGATTACCTTGTCCTTATAGCCTTCCTTCTCCATCGTTTTGTTGTAGGCTTCCAGAATGGCGATCACCTGGTCCTTCGCCTCAAAATTCTTCGGATAGATGGTTATCATGGCCGGCTCATCAGGGTTCGCATAACCGAACCGGAGCAGATTGCCCCGAAGGCTTGCCTCCTGTCCCGCAGACTGTGTGTAATACATCTGGCGCATGCGCTCCTCATCCATCTCAAACGTGACCGCCTCGGAGATCTTTTCTTCATCGATCTCCATCAGCTCCATCAAAGCAGGGATCAGCCTGTCGATCGCCTCCTGCAGCGTCGGGGACTCCCCTGTGCGGGACAGCTCCCGGATGATCCGCACCGTCTGAACCGCGCTCAGCCGGCCATTCTCTTCCAGCACCCGGTTCAGTCCGTCCCAGTCAAAGGAAACCGCATCCGGCAGCTTCTCCGGATGGATCTCAATCATGTCCGCCAGCCCCGCGAGCATACTGTTATTCTCCTCCCCAAAGGGAGCTCCGGTCAGAACATCGATTTCAGGCTTCTTGAGCTGCTGTTTCACGATCGCGCTGCCAGCCGCCTCCTCAAGAAGAGAATCCATCAGCTCGGGGCGGTAATCAATCCCAAGCTGAAGGAGGCCCATGGAACCGCCGCTCTCAGGCATCACAACACCGGTGATGGAGATCTCCTGCGACCGGTCAAGGAGTTCTTCCATCCGCTGCGTATCCTCCGTATCGTTCAGCCAGACTCCCAGCTTCTCATCATACGAATAGGCCCGGTATGCCGGCATGACCCGGAAGGAAATCCCCAGAAAGTCTTCCGGGGCATACGCGCGGGAATCCCGGATGGAGGTATCAACCGCCTCTCCGTTCATCACATGGGAGATAACCTCATCCCGCTCAGACGCATCCTTAAGTCCCATGGTATACAGCAGATAATCCGGAACGCCGCCGCCCGGCATCAGCACCAGAACACATTCCTCCTTCTTCTTCGGCCAGTGCCCTGCCATGAGCCTGTAGGAGTCTTCATACAGCTCTTCCTTCTCCGGAAGCATGCAGAAGACATCGTTCCCATACCACACGCTCATCGCCGAGGACAGGCTCTCGCTCATGGAGATTCCGACGGCAGACATTGTCTGGTCCGGATTCACCTGACGGTATCCCCCGTTCTCCTTCCGATAGATCTGGGGGCTGATCCCATAGGAGTAGCTGACGCTGCGCGTTACATCCTCGATCCCGCTGTATCCGCTGTCAAACCATCTCTTCAGAGCAGCCAGGTCATTGGTTCCGGTTCCCGCGATCATACTGCCCAGAACCTGCTGCTCCTCTATCCGGCCGGATTCCGTTTCCGCTTTCGTTCCGGGATCCATCATTCCCATCCTGGAAAATGCCGCCATCGTAGACTCCATGGAAAAGGAAGAAGCGGTAATCTGAAGCGGATACTCGCTCAGCGCATTTTCCTCCATCCGGTTGATGTAGTCATGTGCCCCGGTAGAAAGAGACAGAATCAGCGCGATCCCTGTAATCCCGATGGATGCCGCAAATGCGACCAGGATCGTTCTTGCTTTCTTCGAGAACAGATTCGACACGGATAAAGACAGCGCAGTCAGAAACGACATCGACGGCTTCCTCACACGCCGGGCCGGCTTCGCGGATTCTTTCTCAGGGCGGACGCCCTGCCTCGTGAAGGCGGGAGCCGCACCCGCTTCCAGCGGAACGCCTGCAGCCGTTTCCGTCCCGGCTCCCGCTTCCGTATCTGCTTTCTCCGGAACACTTGCCGGAACACCTGCCTGCGCGCCGGCAGCCATAACTGCAGCTGTATCCGTGTCCGGAGCTGTCCTGTCCTCAGGATCAAACGGATGGCTGTCAGATTTCACCTTTCCGTCCCGCAGCCTGATGATCCGCGTCGCGTAGCGCTCTGCCAGCTCCGGGTTATGCGTGACCATGATGACAAGATGATCCTGTGAGACCTCCTTCAGCAGCTGCATCACCTGCTCGCCCGTATCGCTGTCCAGCGCGCCGGTCGGTTCATCCGCCAGCACAACCGTCGGATGGTTCACGAGCGCTCTCGCGATCGCGACTCTCTGCATCTGTCCGCCGGAGAGCTGGGCGGGCTTTTTATGCATCTGCTCCCTCAGTCCGACGCGTTCCAGCTCTTCCTCCGCCCGCTCTCTTCGCTCCCGTCGGCTGCATCCCGCCAGCGTCATCGCAAGCTCGACATTGCTCCTCAGGGTCTGATGCGGAATCAGATTATAGCTCTGAAAAATAAAACCGATCGAGTGGTTGCGGTAGGCATCCCAGTCACGGCTCTTATAGGTGCGGGTCGAGACGCCGTCGATGAACAGCTCACCGCTGTCGCTGTGATCCAGGCCGCCGATAATATTGAGCAGCGTCGTCTTTCCGGAGCCGCTGGGGCCCAGAACCGCCACGAACTCACTTTCCCGGAAAGACAGAGATACGCCGTCCAGAGCCTTCTGGATCAGCGTACCTGTCCTGTATTCTTTCTGTATGTTTTTAATCTGAAGCATAGTCCGGGTTATTCCTGTACAAATCCAACAAGCTCCGTCTCTGTCTCTGTCTCATCCGTTCCGAAATGCGCGTCTATGTCAGCCTTCGTGTTGTCCGCGATCTCCTGCACGTCATTCACGAACTTCTCAGCCTTCTTATACTCCTCACTGTCCTTAATCTCAGACTCAACGGTTTCCCTGTAGTCCTGAGCGGCTTCCGAAACATCGTCGACGATCCCCGCCGCTTCGTCCACGATCACATCCATGTGGTCCTGAACCTTCTTCTCGAGTTCAGAATCCGTCGATTGATCCCGTCCGGCACTCACACCCGCGCTGAACGAAAGAAACATTGCCAGTAACCATGCAAAAATCTTCATGAGGGCACCTCCTGTTCTCTTCTCTACGCCTCATTTCCCGCCTCCGCAGCCGTTCCTCCTCCGTCGGCGGATCACATCTTCCGCCTGTACGGCGGATCCCTTACAATTCCTTGACCACGGATCCCGGACAGTCATCCGGCTGCGGAGAGAGGACCCTCTGCAGATAATTCCGGAACAGAATCGCGAGACTGACCAGAACATAGGCCAGCCGGTAAACCGGATGGCTCTCGAACAGCAGGACAAAGATCAGAAACGTGAGAAACACAAAGTCTGTCCTGCTGCGGTTCTCCCTGAACCATCCGGTCAGCCGTGTCAGCGCGTAGGCCGCAACCACCACGATCAGAAGTCTGCTTTCCAGGAAGATGGCAATCAGTGTTCCAAAGGTCGGAGCGATTCCGATCCCTCCGTGAAAATGATTAAGAACCGAACACATATGCCCCAGCACCGGAGCCAGAATCACCGGCACAAAACCATACTGCAATGTATCCACATCCAGAACGGCAAGTGCCATCGCAACCGGCAGAAAGCCCTTGGAGAACTCCATCATCGCAACAAGTATACCGATTCTGGCGCCGCATACATGGAAAACATTCGCAGTCCCCGGATTGCCGTCCGGACTCATCGCCCGGATATCGATCCCGGTAAAGAGGCAGGGGATCAGAAATGCATACAGCACGCTTCCTGACAGATACCCGCCAATCACAAACGCCAACAATTGTATATCCATAAATAGTCACTCAGAAACTGTACCAGAATTACAGACTGCACCAGATAAGTTATCGTACCATACTTCTTCAGCTGTGTCATCACCGCTGAAGCACATCCCGGAAAACCCGCAGCACATTCTTATAAAAGATTTTCTCAACCTCATCCTGTGTGAAGCCCTCTTTCAGAAGATATTCCGCAAAGAACGGATACTCCTGCGGTCCTTTCAGGCCCAGCCTTGCCTTCCTCCCGCAGCCGTCAAAGTCAGACCCAAGGGCCACACAGTCGATTCCGCCGACATCCCTCAGATGGCGCAGATGGGACAGGCAGTCTTCCTTCGTTCCCCTCATTGCCCCGCGGACAAGAAACGCCGGTACCTGGGTCATTCCCACAACGCCGCCGGAAAGAGCAATCATCCGGATCATCTCATCCGTGAGATTTCTCGGATGGTCACAAAGCGCCCTGCAGTTCGAATGACTGGCTACGAAGGGGCTCCTGCTCAGACGCGCCACATCGAAAAAGCCTCCGTCAGAGAGATGGCTCACATCGATCAGCATGCCAAGCCGGTTCATTTCTTCCACGGCCTCCCGGCCGAATGCCGTAAGGCCTCTTTCCGATTCCTCACGGGTCGGTCTTCCTCCTCCGGGTGCGCCCGGATATCCAAAGCAGTTCGGGTAATTCCAGGTCAGTGTCAGCAGCCGCACCCCGAGCCTGTGGTATACCGCCAGGCGCTCCATCCTGCCTTCGATCTGTCTCCCGTCCTCTATCGTCAGAACCGCGCTGATCCTGCCGCGCTCCCTGTTCTGCTCCAGGTCAGCCGCGCTTTTGCAAAGAGCGATGCTGTCTGCGTGAAGATCGCAGGTATGGCGCAGGATTCCCGCCAGACGCCGGATATGCTTCCAGTCTCCCTCATACAGTCGCCCGAGACGGCGTACGGTTGTAATCTTAGGCAGGCAGATCGCGAAAAACTGAGCAGCAGCGCCTCCCGCGCGGAGTCTTTTTACATCCAGCTGTTCGGCAGGCAGATGGTTCAGATCATGGATATAATGCAGATTCGCCTGCGTCAGCGTATCACAGTGCATGTCAATAAATGGAGTCATACCTGCAGTCCTTCTTCTTTTCCCCTTTGGTCTTTTCCCCTTTTCCGCAGGAACCGGCAAACTGAGTTGCATACCCGCGGCAGATTCTGTTATACTTTAAAGGATTAAAGAATATAAAGGGGGTATCTTTATGGGTTATGGCCGGGATATGCGGGCTTATGCCAGCGCTCACCGCAACATGGTGATTCGAAACGATACAATCTCCGATGAATTGTATCAGGAATATGATGTAAAGCGCGGTCTGCGCGATATAAACGGAAAAGGGGTCGTCACCGGGCTCACCAACATTTCGGAGATCTACTCCTTCAAAGATCAGGACGGCAAACGGGTTCCCTGCGACGGCGAACTGTGGTACCGGGGATATAACATCCGGGATCTGGTCAGAAAGTATTCAAAAGCACGTTTCGGCTATGAAAACCTTACGTATCTTCTGGTCTTCGGCGAGCTTCCGGACAGGCTTGACGCGGAAGATTTTATCCATATGCTCGCAATCACCCGGGATCTTCCGACCAACTTTACAAGAGACGTCATCATGAAAGCGCCCACACGGGATATCATGAATTCCATGACACGTTCCATCCTGACGCTGGCCTCCTACGACGTGGATGCACAGATCACGGACATCGGAAATGTCATCCGTCAGAGTCTGAACCTGATCGCCGTTTTTCCGATGCTGGCGATCTACGCCTACCACGCTTACAATCATTACGAAAACCTTCAGAGCATGTATATTCACCGGCCGGAGGACAATCTCTCAACCGCGGAGAATATCCTTCTGATGCTGCGGCCGGACAGAAACTTCACCGAGGTTGAAGCGAAAGTTCTGGATGCCTGCCTTATGCTTCACATGGAGCACGGCGGAGGCAATAACTCCACCTTCACAACCCGCGTTGTCACCTCCGCCGGTTCCGATACCTACGCGACGATCGCCGCTGCCATGTCCTCGCTGAAGGGTCCCAGGCACGGTGGAGCGAACATCAAGGTCATGGAGATGATGGATAACATCCGCAGCCATGTTTCCGACTGGACGGATGACAGTGAAGTCCGCAGCTACCTGGATAAGCTTGTCATGGGAGAAGCCTTTGACCGCACGGGCCTGATCTATGGAATGGGACATGCCGTCTATTCCGTCTCAGATCCCAGAGAGCGGATCTTCAAGTCCTTCGTCTCGCAGCTCGCCTCGGAGAAAGGCATGGAAAAAGAGCTCGAGCTGTACAGCAAGGTGGAGAAGCTTGCTCCGGAAGTAATTGCAAGCAGACGCCATATCTATAAAGGGGTCAGTCCGAATGTAGACTTCTACAGCGGCTTCGTCTATAAGATGCTGGACATTCCGAAGGAGCTCTACACGCCGATCTTCGCGATCGCGAGAATCGCGGGATGGAGCGCGCACCGGCTTGAGGAAATCGTCGGGATGGGCAAGATCATGCGTCCCTCCTATATCTCCATCATGGAAGAGCGGACCTGAAAGAAAGGTTCCGGTACACCGGATCCTCCGTTTCCGGTACGTTCCCTCAGGATGCCGGTTCCTGCGCCGGTCCGGGGAGGGAGTCGATGCGGGGCGCGAACGTCCGGCGGACGTTCAGCGCCGGCCGGAACAAAGCGCCGGCTGGAACAAAGCGCAGACCGAGAACGGAGCGCAGGCCGGCCGCCGGCAATCACGAAGCGTACGGACAGCCAGACAGGGGAATGTGTCATTTTGACAAAATAACGATTACAGCACCCTGATGAACTGATCCCGGATCCCGGAAAAATGTTCGCCCGAGAACCCGAAGTCCTTCTCCTTATAGTTCCAGAGCGCTCTCCCGATGCCATGCCGGTCCATCGCGCTGTGGATATCCTTCAGCCAGCGCAGGGCAGCCTCGCTGTCCGCCAGATCGATGACCCCGTATTCTCCGCAGTACAGGGGCACCTGATCCTTTTCAGCCTTCTCCAGGGCAGGCGCAAATATCGCCTCAAAGAACCCGTCCCCTATCACATTCTCATCATTCTGCGTAATGCTTCCCGCAAGATCAACCGACAGTCCCATCCCGCGCACAGCGTCAAAATACAGCCCCTGCTTCAGCGGATAACCGATCCTGAAATCCCGCGGCATATTCTCAACCCAGTAAGCGCCCTGATGGGTGAATGCAAAAGGCTCATAGCAATGGAAGTTGTATACGATCTTCGGATCGAGCGGAAGCTCCAGAAGCGGAACGCTCGACACGCTGCTGTAGCAGACTCCGCCGACTACCAGATAACTGTCCGGAACGATCGTCCGCATCATCCGGATATAGGAGGACGCAACCTTGTTCCAGGCATCAGCCACCTTCTCAAGCACAACCTCATTCAGAGGCTCAAACGCGATCTGCTCCTGCCAGGTACAAAACCGCTCCGCGATTCTCCGCCACAGCTTCAGAAAGCGCTCCTGAAGCTGCGGATCATAGAAAAACCGCTCGCGGTCCATCCCCTTCTTCAGCGGATCAAAGGAATACCCATAGCACTCATGCAGATCGATCAGCATGTGAAGGCCGCACTCTTCACACCACCTTCTGCAGTTCTCCAGATAATAAAACCCGTCTTCTTTGGGCGTTCCGTCCTCCTCCTCAAAAAGCACGTAATCAACCGGAACCCTGACATGGTCAAACCCAAGGCCGGCAATATCACGAATATCCTTCTCTGTAATAAAGCTGTCAAAATGCGCTCTGTCGTACGCGTTAAACTGAGAGATCCATCCCCCAAGGTTGACACCCTTCTGAAAGCCCTCGATCTTTCTCATCACACGAATCCTCCCTGCCTATTGCTCCAGCCGTTCTTTGATGCGCTCCGCGAATCGATGCCGGGTCAGAAACGACTTCCAGTCCGCCATGCTGGCGTATTTGTCGGCAATGCACAAAAGCCTGCCCTCCTTCGTATCCGGACGGGGGCCGGATACCGGCCACATATGGGAAAGGATCATCTCCTCTGTCTCCCTGCTCATGTCGGGGACAAGCGTGCGTGCGATCCGCGCGGATTCCTGCGGATGCCGCTTCCAGGAATCGAGCGTCCCCTTATATTTGCTGCTCCTGGAAACCATCCCGAGATCATGGCACAGCGCGGCCTGGACCAGATCCTTCTCATTGACCTTTTCTCCACGCTTTTCCAGCTTACTGCTGAGCAGAATGCTCATGACGCAAACATTGATCGTATGGTCAAAAAGCGTGCTGTGCAGATGATGCGTCTGTGCAGACGTTCTCCGGAACACATCCGAGTTCAGGATCCCCTTTCCATACTCCAGAATCTTCCCGCAGATCTCATCATCCTTTGATGCGGATGTCTCTTCATCCGTGAATTCCTTCCGCGGATCCTTCTCCAGCACATTCAGATGATCCTCCATAAACCCGGCTCCTTTCACTGCGGCGGTTTCCTCCTGACTGCTTCCGGTCTGCCTCTCAGTTCTGCTATACCTTCTGAACGCTGCATCTGTCAAAAAACAGGCGGACCGGTTTTCTCTTCCTGGTCCGCCGCGCAGCCACCCTTTCCCTCCACCGCAGGCAGGCCTGCGTGGAGGTCAGGCTTTTGGCGCTGTAATCCTGTCGTACGATTCGAATTCACTGAGCCTCAGTCTCAGTCTCAGCCGCTTCCGTCTCTTCCTCCGGGAGGCTGACAGACATGAACATGTTCTGGAAATACGGTCCGTACGAATCATATTCTTCATCGCTCGGAGGCGCAATGGTTCCGGAGATCACAGTGCCGTCGCCGGGCAGGATGGTGAAGCCGGACACCTTGGCTTCTTCGTTGTCAAAGCCGACCGCAGGGATGCCGTTCATATCCACGAACATCGTACTGTAACCGGCGCCGTCCAGTTCCGCCTTCAGTGCATCGTAATCATACGTTTCCGCAAGCTCTTCCGGAATCGCAGAGCAGGTGATGCAGACATTCGCTCCGCCGCCATCCTCTCCGGCCCGGAAGACCAGTCCCGCCGCTGCCTCTTCGTCAGAGATATCGGTAAGAACCCAGTCAGCCGGCAGATACATGTCGAATCCAAGCCCGGTATCAACCCATGCGCCCTCGTAGACATCCGGATCGATATCGTGATAGTCAAGCGGAATCGGATTCTCAATGGTAGAACCCGGCTCAGCGTCCTGTGCATAAGCAAACGGCGAAACCGCCGCAGCCGTCATCATCGCAGCAATCATCAAAGCAATCTTTTTTCTCATGATACAAACTCCTCTCATTATCATTTCTGAGAATGCACGCCTGCGGGTCTATTCCCGCACCGTTCCTAGAATAAGGATATCCTGCAGAAAAATCAAGTCCTAATATCCGCCTTTATGTCTCCGTTCGTTACTATTCACGGCCGATCTGAGTCTTTGTATCTAACGCGGCAGCTCCGCCGCTCAGACAGGTAATCACATTGCCTGACTCCAGACCCTTACCGGATCCATTTGTCCGTAGGCAATGGTTCCGCGAATCCCCAGTCTTCCCCCACGGCATGCGCGACCAGCGTGAAATCATTTTTCTGCAGCGCCCTGGCGGATGCATGGTTTTCTATCATCGTACTTGCGGTGATGATCTCGATGTCCGTCTCCCGGAAGAGATATTCGACCAGCATCCGGATCGTTTCCGTGGCAAGTCCTCTTCCCCAGCAGCGCTCCAAAAACCGGTAGCCTATGCTGACCTTATGGATCGGATCCCGGTAACCGTACATCTCGGCGATCCCGCAGAACCGGTTTTGTTCGTACACCCCAAGTAGGATGGATTCGCGGAAGCATTCCTCATAAAGCCTGCTGATGACAAGATCAAGATCCGCATACTTCTTTTCGAAGAGAAAGGTCGGAAGATACCGGTAAACAGCAGGGCTGTCTACCATCTCCCGCAGGGCGCCCGCATCGGATGGCAGGATCTTCCGAAGAGAGATCCTCTCTCCCTGTATGCAGGGAATCTCTGAAAACAGTTTCTTTTTCATAGTCCGCGTTTTGCTCCTCAAAGGCGGGGATCCATCTCAGAAACGAATCCGGCACCATACGCACGGTATCCCGTCCACATGGTATGGAAAAAGCCTGCAAACCCACATGCTTCCGGGGTTGAAGGCTTTTCCGTTTTACGTCGTATTATGATGCCTGGGCAAAAAGGGTTTGTCCTCAGCTATGCTGTACGGATCGCTCCGCGCTGCAGTCATGATGCAGCTTCCGTCTCAGCCGCTCCGGACACTCCGAACATTCCCATCACTTCATTGGCTACAGCCGCAAGCTCCTCTCCGGAAATCTCCGTTCCGTCGATCAGCAGGCCATTGTCCGTTTCCTGCGCTCCCTCCAGGGCTTTCAGGATCTTTTCATAATCATATCCGCCTTCCGGATCCTTCATGGACTGGATCACAGAAGCAATGGCATAGTCCTCACTGCTTATCGCGTCGAGAATCGTTGCAAGCATGCCGCCCTCCGCAAAGAAGCCGGAGATCATCTCATTGAGCGTTTCCGGGTCACTCAGAGCCGCCGTAATGCCGGCAATGTCTTCTTCCGACAGACTGATCCCCATCTCATTTCCAATCGCTTCCGCAATTCCCTTCAGGGATTCCTCGTCCAGGCTGAAGCCTTCCCCGTCACCGGACAGTCCTCCCAAAACGCCGTTGACCAGGCTTTCCACGCCCTTCTTTCCCTCATCAACCAGGCTGCTCAGACCTTCTCCGCCTTCTCCGAGCAGGCCCATCAGGTCGTTGAGTTCTCCCTCATCTGCGCCAAGAGAAGTAAGCAGATCTTCAACGCTTCCGTCTTCGTTTCCAAGGGATCCAAGAAGGCCGCCCACCAGAGATCCCAGTCCTTCCTCTTCACCGGCTGCAGCTGTCGCTTCGCTCTCCGCCGCTGTATCTGCCGCGTATACGCTCATGCCTGCGCCAAGTACCATCATCCCCGATAAAGCGAATGCCACAATCTTTTTCATCGTGTTTCCTCCTTGATTCTTCATGCTTCTGGTTCTGTTTCACGGTACCGGTATCCTTCCGGAAAACCGGAAACGGAACAACTCTGCTATCGAAGAAGAGAATAACATAGAAGCGGGTGTAATTGCAATCATATGTCATTGTGCCCGGGGCGCACTACAGGTCACACCCCGACCACCTTTTCCGGCTTCCCGTGAAAACTCCCTGTCAGCGCAGAAGCCTGCCGTCTTTTACGACCGCCTGCACGCTCAGATCCTGCCGGTTCAGCAGCACGCAGTCCGCTTTCCTGCCGGCTTCTATGGATCCATACGCATCCTGAATCCCGATCGCGCGGGCAGGATTGTATGTCGCGCATCGCACGGCATATTCCAGCGGGATGTTCATCCGCTTAACAGCAATCTGCAGACAGCGCGTCAGGCTGCAGACCGAGCCGGCAAGCGCCCCGGAGCCTGCAAGGGTGGCCCTGGTTCCATGAACCTCCACCTCCTGTCCGCCCAGCATCATGCGTCCGTCCCCCATTCCGCAGGCGCGCAGGGAATCACTGATCAGAACGATTCTTTCCTCTCCCAGCATGTCAAAGGCAGCGCGCACAACCGCGGGATGAATATGATTCCCGTCGCAGATCAGTTCTGCCATAACCGCTTTCGAGTCCCTGACCGCCCCAACAACGCCGGGCGCGCGGTGAGACATCGGCGGCATCGCATTAAACAGATGCACCGCATGGCATGCGCCTGCTTCAAAAGCGGCCATGGAAGTCTCATAGTCCGCATCCGTGTGGGCCAGCGATATCCTTACCTGATCCTTCATCGCTGCGATATAGCTGCGGAAGCCCGGATTCTCCTCCGGGGCAAGCCCTGCGATCTTAACCAGCCCGCGCGACACTTCCAGAAATGACTCACAGACGGATATATCACATGGAATAATATACGCTCCATTCTGTGCGCCCTTCCTCACACGGCTGATAAAAGGACCTTCCATATTGATGCCGACCAGATCCGCCTCATCCGGACCGTGTCTTTCGTCCGCATAGTCCGCCGCGCACCTGAGCACATCTTTCAGCGTCTCCACCGGAAGCGTGAGCGTTGCGGGGCAGATCGCAGTCACGCCCTGAGAAGCCTCATAGCGCGCGATCGACGCGATGGCCTCCCTGGTTCCGTCACAGAAGTCAGCCCCCATGCACCCGTGAAAATGGATATCGACCAGACCGGGGATAACAAAACAGCCGGAGGCGTCGACAACCGCCTCAGCTTCGACAGAATCCTCCGGATCCGGCAGATCCGGATCCATCCGCATAAAGCGGCCGTTCCTGATCAGGACACTCTTCTCCTCAAATCTGAATTCCGGTGTAAATACGCTGCCGTTTATGATCTTCATCCTATGCCCGCTCCCTGAACAGCCTGAATCGTGTGACGGTATTCTTCATCCTCTGTATTCGATACACATCATCGTCAGGTCGTCAAACTGCTCCGCGCCCTGTACAAAACGGTCCACGCTCGCATGAATGTTCCTGAGCACCTGCTCGGGATCGTCGTCCTTTTCCCGGTTCAGGGCGTCCAGCATCCGTTCTGTGCCGAACATCTCATCAGCGCCATTTGTCGCTTCCGGCACACCGTCCGTGTAAACAAACAG
>CAJOQO010000160.1 GCA_905236545.1 uncultured Lachnospiraceae bacterium | reverse complement strand
GTGACCTGTATCATTGCAGCCTGTATCGGAAGGATATCCATTTCATACGAAAAAAGAAGACTTCTAATGTGATATACTGTATAAAAGAATCACAGGCAGGATCTGCAGAGGGATGAGTTGTTGATCGGATACAGAATTGAAAGCAGAGACCGAAGGAAAAGAAAGGAGAATCAAGTGAAAAAAAGGAACTTTGTATTAAGCATGTCATGCATGATGCTTTTCGGCTTCAGCGTATGTGCGGGTGCGGCTGAAACGGAAACGGAACCGCTTTTTTCAGAGCAGAAGGTGAAGGTGATTGCCAATGGCGTAGAGGCGGGAGAGATGGATCTTCGCTTCTACGAGGCGACCCCGAACGTCCCTTATCTGGGGATCGGCACCTGTTCAGAGTATGTATTCCAGCGGCCTCTGAAGCTGGAGAAAAAGGAGGATGGAACCGTTGTCTTTGAGAATGAGATCGGGGAAGAGGCAGTCTGTGATCCTGACGCCGGCGTGATTACTGTCGCAGACTGGAACGGGTTCTTTGATCTTCCGCTTCCGCTGGAGGATAAAGCGCTCGGATGGAAAGACACAGCCACCAGATTCATCCGGATTACGGATGTGGAATTTGAGGGAGAGGCTGCGCCTGTCACGCTGGATCTGGGCGGATACGGGATCCGGATGTATGCGGACGACACAGACGTTTATCTCCCTGTTTCAACGCTTTCCAACATCATGACGGATATTGCGACAAATCATCTCCTGTATAACGGTGAAAAACTCTATATACAGAGAGCACTCCTTTCCGGAGGATCTGTTGCCGGCCTGTATGAGACGGAACGGCTGAAAGCGGAGCTGGAGGGGAAGGACCGGCCGGAGGATCTGGCTCAGCAGTGTTATGCCGATCTGTGCTTCAACATCGATTCTTTCTACGGGCATCCCGGAAAGGCTCCGCTGGAAGAAGCGGTTGCGGAATACGGACTGGAGAAGGCGCTTCTTAATCTCGGGGAAAAAGGGGAAAAGCTGATCAGGAAACTGAAGTCCCGGAATCTTCCGGAGTATATGTCCGGCCTTAATGAGCTGCTGATGGTTTATCTTGGTGACGGACATACGCTTTTTCTCAGTGGGAGTTCCGTCATCGCGGAAAACGAAGAATCGGCCGAAACGGTGTTTGGGATACCTGTGATGGGTCTGGAGTTTACAGCTGATCTTCTGAGCAGTCCGATCTATCTGAAGCAGACGCTGCATGAGACCATATCACTGCAGCGGCAGAAGTATTGGGGGACGGAATCATACCGGGAATACGATAATACAGCGATCATACGCCTTGATTCGTTTATGCCGGACGAGACCGGCTGGCAGCTTTATTACGCCGGGGAAGGGGAGATTCCGCAGGATTGCCTGGGAACCGTCCTTACCGGCCTCAGAAAGGCTTCGGAGAATCCTGAGATCGAGAACGTGATCTTTGACCTGAGCTGCAACTCAGGCGGAAGTCCCGATGTGATGATGTCGATCCTCGCTGTGACGACAGGCCAGACGCAGCTGTACGGGATTCATAAGATCACGGACAGGAAGATGACCTTTACTTTTGACGCGGATACGAACCTCGACGGTGTTTATGATGAGAAGGACAGGGAGCTGAAGTACGATTTCAATTATGGCGTTCTGGTCACCCGTCATGCCTTCTCCTGCGGAAACCTGTTTCCGATCATCATCCAGGAAGCCGGCGCAGTGCTGATCGGTGAACCCAGCAGCGGGGGATCCTGCTGTGTCCAGGTCGGAGCTGACGCGGAAGGCTTCAGCTATATGATGTCCAGTGCCCAGTGGCAGCTGACGGATTCCGGCGGAGACGACGTGGAAGGAGGGTGCAGGATCGACCTGCCGATCGAAGCGGACCGCAACAAGGTGGCGGAGTCTGTCCTTGGATTCTTTGGCGTTGATGAGGGGATGCCCGGCTTCAGGAAGTTTTTTGACGATGCATATCTGTCTGATCTGATGAATGGTTATTTCCAGGCGGAGACGGAGGAGGATATCGCTGCCTGACCGACTCTGAAGAAACACTGATCGGATCAGTGTTTCTTCAGAAATATGCTGCAATAGATGAGAGAATACCTATCATGAATAATCATCCAAAAGGCTTCAGGATAAAGGACGTTTTCAGGAATATGGGAATCAGGAGCGTTATCGCTCCGATGCTTGTATTCCTGCTCACTGTGGTGATGACATGCATCGGCAGCTACCGGTATTATAAGGCTACCAGAGAGGAGATTTACCTGCAGGGAAGGGTAAATGCGGTGGAGTCTGCGAAGGAATACGACGCGTATCTCCTTGTGCGGAAGAATACGGTTATTCTTGCCGCCCATGTTGTGGATGAGATGACCAGGGAGGGGCAGCCGAACAGTGAGATCCTGAAATATCTGACCGCGGAATCAGCCAGCATCAAGAAGTCGATCGACAAGGATTATACAGGCCTCTACGGCTGGATCAACGGTGAGTACTGCGACGGGGTCGGATGGATTCCCGACAGGGATTATGTTCCCACGCAAAGGCCATGGTATCTGGAAACCGTCGCGGATGACAGTGAAGTGACCTTTGTCAGCCCCTATCTGGATGAGCAGACTCATACGGTCCTTACAACGATGGCCAGGAAGCTCTCGGACGGAGAGAGCGTTATTGCGCTTGATGTCACGCTGAAACGGATCCAGGAGATCACGGAGGAGATCACGCAGCATACTGCCGGCAGCATCGGAATCGTGCTCGATAAGACAGGACAGGTGATCGCGCACTCGGATGCTTCGCAGCTGGGAAGAAACTATCTTGAGGAAAAGGATACCTTCGGCGCTGCGCTTGCCGGAAAGCTGTATCAGGGGAAGAGCGGCCAGTTCGGGCTGGCGTATGACGGACAGAAATACATGGCATTTGCCGAAAGGATCGAGGGCGACTGGACAGCGGTCTGCCTGATCAATACGAGAGTGATGTACAGGCCCCTGATTGTCACGATCACCCTGCTCGCTCTGCTGATGCTGCTGGAGGCGGTTGTCTTTCTCTCCGTGCTTTACAACCAGGGCGCAAAGAATCTTGCGATCGCTTCAGCCAGGGAGGCACAGAGCGCCAGCCGGGCAAAATCCCGCTTCCTGTCCAGGATGAGCCATGAGATCCGGACTCCGATCAATGCGATCATCGGACTGGACAGCATCGCGCTTCACGATGAAAGCATCTCGAAGAACACGCGGGATGAGCTGGAAAAGATCGGAGCGAGCGCCCGTCACCTGCTCTCGATCATCAATGATATCCTGGACATGAGCCGGATCGAATCCGGAAAGGTGGAACTTCGGGAAGAGGTCTTCTCCTTCCAGGAGTTTCTGGAGCAGATCACGGTGATCGCGGGAGGCCAGTGCCGGGACAAGGGCCTTGACTTTGTCTGCGAAAGAGACCAGAACCTGAAGGAATACTATATCGGGGACAGCCTGAAGATCAGGCAGGTGATCATCAACATCCTTGGGAACTCCGTGAAGTTTACGGATCCGCCCGGTACGGTCACCTTCTCAGCCGTGCAGATCTCCTGTGAGATGGACAGGGCGCTTGTCCAGTTTACCATGAGGGACACAGGGGTCGGAATGGATCAGGAATTCATCCCTGTGCTTTTCGACGCATTTTCCCAGGAGGATACCGACAATACGACACGGTATGGCGGAAGCGGTCTGGGAATGGCGATCACAAAGAGCTTTGTCGATATGATGGGCGGTGAGATCCGGGTTGAAAGCCGCAAGGGTGCCGGAACAACCTTTTTTGTCCGGATACCTCTGAAGCCGGCGAAAGAGGAGGATCTTCCCAAAGCGGTATCCGCAGGGACGCAGGATCCGGAAGACGCTGTTTCGATCGAGGGGATGCATATTCTGATCGCGGAGGATCAGGAGATCAATGCGCAGATCCTTTCCGATCTCCTGGAGCTGGAGGGAGCTTCTTCGGAGTGGGCCGGGAACGGAAAACTGGCGGCAGATCTTTTTGAGAAAAACGGGAAGGGGCACTTTGACGCGATCCTGATGGATATGCGCATGCCTGTCATGGACGGGCTGGAAGCCACGAGGGAGATCAGAAAGCTCGACCGGGAGGATGCCGCGAAGATTCCGATCATCGCTCTTTCCGCCAATGCGTTTGAGGAGGATGTACAGATGTGCCTGAAGGCAGGAATGAACGCGCATCTGCCCAAGCCCATTGAGATTGATCTGCTGAAAGAGACCCTGAGCCGGCTTCGTCTCCATACCGCAGAGGAATAAAAAACGGAAAGGCTGAGGAATCATGCTTCAGGCTTCTCCGTCTGACACCACGATCGTATACTTTCCGGATTCGGAGCCTGTCTGCTTCTCCGCGTTTCCTGCGGCGTTTTTCGCCCGGGCAAACCTTTCTTCAATGTCCGGTTCCTTCTGCGCATCGGTGAATACCCCGACCCTCATGGTGATCCTTTCAGCGGTATCCGGATCGACAAACAGGTTTTCCATAAACTTCTCCAGCAGCTGTTTGCAGTCTTCCTGATGGGGGAAGTAGAGGAGGAAGGTTCCGCCTTCTTTTCTGCATCCGATTCCGCCCGTTTTTCGTGTAAGCTTCTTCATGCTGATCCCGATGGTGCGCAGGACGAGGTCTCCGAACTGCCGCCCGTATTGCTTGTTCACAGAGTGGAAATGCCTGATATCGCAGAAGACGGCATCGAATGAGACGTCTTTATAATACTGGTCGTAGCGGTTGACATACCGCATAAAGTAATCGACGTTGAACAGACCCGTCAGCTTTTCATACATGGTACGCCGTATCAGATCGCGGTTTTCAGACAGCTCGATGCATTTGGCGATACGGGCTTTGACAATCTCGGCGTCCGGATAAGGCTTCGGGATGAAGTCCATCGCGCCCATTCTCAGACATTCCAGCTCCGCATCCTGATCAACGGTCAGAACGACCACGGGAATCGACATCAGTTCTTCATCGATCTGCATCTGCGCCATAACTTCCTGACCGGTCATGTTCGGCATGTACAGATCCAGGATCAGAAGCGCGATCTCATCCCTGCGGCTTCGAAGGAGCTCCATGGTTTCGATCCCGTCGGAAGCATAGATGATATCATAGTCCTCCTGGAGAAGATCTCCCATGATCTCACGGTTGCCTTCAACGTCATCGGCGATCAGGATATGCTTTCGCAGGTTGGCCACGGAGATATCCTCCAGAAGCTGCGAATGGCTCTCTTTTTCGGCCGCGTCCTTTTCAACGGAAGTACCGAGGCTCTTGAGCAGCTCCTTTTCTTTGTACATGGCCGCGTCCGCCCGCTCAAAAACAGTCCGGATACTGGTATCATTCCGGGGCTGAAAGCGGGAACAGCCAAAGGAAACCACGGTACCGCCGCGTTTCAGATTGACCAGTACCTGCTTCTCGAATCCATCCAGAAGCTCATCCTGCTTCGAATAGTCTTCTCCCTCCACAATCGCAGTGAATTCATCTCCGCCGATCCGGAAGACAGGACTGTGCTTGAAGGTGGTACAGATCATCCTGCAGGCATTCCTGATATATTCGTCCCCGACATCATGGCCGCGGCTGTCATTGATCTGCTTCAGATCATTCAGATCGAACACGATAACGCTGAACTCGGAAACAGAGCCCTGGGAGATGCGCTGATCCATCTGATCCTCCGCCTCTTTGTAGGCGTTCTTGCTTTTGACGCCGGTAAGAGGATCCGTGTAGGCCATCTTCATGGCTGTCTGCAGCTGCTCCTTCTGCTGCAGCTCCCGCCTCAGACCATCCTCCATCATTCTCTGCTGTTCATTGAGCCTGCGCTCCGCCTTCAGCCTCTGGAGCAGCAGGAGAACAATCAGAAGGAAGACCGCTGAGATGATCGAGAGGACGATGATCCAGTTGTCTCTGAGGAAGCGGGTGAAGGACACCTTCTGGTTAAAATGCATATACGAAGCAAGCGATGAGTCCATATCCTCGCTGCGCGTCATAAGAGCAGTCTTGTTGAGCAGGAAATAAAGTTCCCGGTCCGCACTGTTGACAGCAAAGGAAAACTGCATCGATTCACCGGTCGGCACAGAGATAAGAGCGTATTTTCCGAAGATCTCTTCAGCGGAGGGGAGCCTGTAATTGCTGACCGCAACGCAGTCCGCATCTCCGGAAGCAACTGCCAGATAGCATTTCTCGATGGAATCTAAGGTCTTCCGGTCAGACGCGGGATACCGGTCCATAATGAAGGTTTCCGTATTCAGATCTCCGGCAAGCAGCGCGAACGTAACCTTGCTGTCCCTGGAGAGCTCCTGGCTGTTCGAGGAGCGCATGATCACGTTCACTTCGGTCTTCATCGTCGGGCTGGTCAGCCGGACATTCTGTTCCTCCGAATCGTAGGAACTCAGGTAGACCGGAAAGACACAGTCAACCTCCCCCGCCTTCATGGCCTTCATCGCAGCTTCCGTCGAAGGGTACGGGACTGTTTCAAACTGAATATCCGTGCTTCTCAGGCTGTTGGCTGCGTGGACAAGGTAATCCTTGAGCGCGCCGGTCAGTTCTCCGGTTTCGCTGTCGGTTCCGCAGAACGGGAGATACTGATCCAGGTATCCGATCCGGATGGCACCGTGTTCTTCCAGCCAGTCCTCCTGAACCGGTGATAAAAACGCATTCGTCCTTGTGTTATACAGGCGTTCCTGCGTCAGCCTCTGATTGAAATACGGATCCTCATCCTGGATTCCGGACAGGGCCATGTTCAGTTCTTCGAGCAGATCCGGCCTGTTCCTGCTGACAGCGTAATAATACTCGGACGCGCCTACCCTGCATACGGGAGTCACCTTCTGTCCGGAACTGAAGGAATAGATGGAAGCGTATCCGTCGATCTCTCCGTTCGTGACCATCTCCATGGAATCATCTTCATCCGCAACCAGAGGGACGATCTCCAGGGAGAGATGATTCTTCTCTTCCCATTCCTTCAGGAAGCCTTCCTGGATGCTGCCCTGGTTGACGCCGATCCGCTTTCCGTTGAAGGAGGCCAGGCTGTCGGCTTTGATGTCACGGTTTTCGGCATCGATATAGATATAGTAAGATTCTGTTCCCATGGGAAGATCGGGAAAGAGAACCTGATCGGCGCGCTCGGGCTTATAGGAGACGTCGCTGAGCAGATCGATCTCACCGTCCTTCAGCATCTGAAACAGATTGGGCCAGCTGTCCTCCACATATTCGTAGGTCCAGCCGGTGTAGGCGGAGATCTTGTGCTGGTATTCATAGTCGATTCCGCATCTTCTGCCGAACTGGTCATAATAGCAGAAAGAGGAGTCAAACCAGCCGACCCGTACGGTTTTACCGCCCGCGTCCTGCGCATGGGACACATCTGGTTTCGTCATGCAGGCAATACATAGAATAAGGGAGAGAAACAGGGTGGATACCAGATTTTTGTTTCTGATGCGATTCATATACACTCTGGATTACCTCCGGGGGATGCTTATCCGTTGCGGGTACGCCGGAAATTCACTCTTGCCGGTATGCAGTATGGAATACTACACCAGTTTCATTATACCTTTTGGGACATGTAAGAACAAGGAGTAATTGCTTTTCAGCAGGGCTGTTTCATGAAGTACCGTTACAGGTCACACCCCGATCACCTTTGCTGACAGCTACAGGGATTCTGATATAAGCCGCCCCTGATCACCAGTCGGCAGCCACAGGGGTTCCTTCGCTCCGACCCCCGAAAGTCTGCCGCTCAGGAACCCCTGTGGCCT
>CAJOQO010000159.1 GCA_905236545.1 uncultured Lachnospiraceae bacterium | reverse complement strand
GTGGAGAAACAGCTTATTCAGGATAATATTCGCGTTCGCGTCCTTCCGCACATCAATGCTGATGCGCATGCCCTCCCGGCTCGACTCATCCGTAATGCCGGTGATGCCGTCGATCTTCTTGTCACGCACTAGGGAGGCCATCTTTTCGATCAGCCTTGCCTTGTTCACCAGATACGGAAGCTCCGTGACAACGATCCTGCTCTTCCCGTTCGGAAGCGTCTCGATATCCGTAACCGCGCGGACACGGATCTTGCCGCGCCCGGTTCTGTATGCGTCGTTGATTCCGCTCTTCCCCAGGATCTCCGCACCGGTCGGAAAGTCAGGTCCCTTGATGATCTTCATCACCTCGTCGATCGAGGTATCCCTGTCCTCCAGTACACGGTTATCAATGATCTTCACGACCGCGTCGATCACTTCTCTCAGGTTGTGAGGCGGAATGTTTGTCGCCATTCCGACCGCGATTCCTGTTGTTCCATTCACCAGGAGGTTCGGAAAACGGCTGGGAAGAACCGTAGGTTCTTTCTCTGTTTCATCAAAGTTCGGAACAAAATCAACGGTATCCTTATTGATATCGGCAAGCATCTCCATGGAGATCTTCGACAGCCTTGCCTCCGTATAACGCATCGCGGCCGCGCCGTCTCCGTCCACTGATCCGAAATTGCCGTGACCGTCAACAAGCGGATAACGCATCGACCAGTCCTGCGCCATATAGACAAGCGCTCCATAGATCGAGCTGTCCCCGTGCGGATGGTATTTACCCATCGTATCACCGACGATACGGGCACACTTTCTATGCGGCTTGTCCGGACCGTTATTCAGCTCGATCATCGAATACAGAACCCTGCGCTGCACCGGCTTCAGTCCATCTCTGACATCCGGCAGAGCCCTGGAGGCAATTACGCTCATCGCATAATCGATATAGGATTCCTCCATCGTTTTCTGCAGATCTACTTCCCGGATCTGGTCAAATATTTTGTCGTCCATATCATGCTCCGTTTCAGCTTTTTCAGGATAGCAACATTATACATCCAGATTTCTGACGCGCGCCGCGTTTTCCTCGATGAACTCTCTTCTCGGCTCAACCTGGTCTCCCATCAGTGTCGTAAATGTCACATCGATGGATGACTTGTCGTCATCGTCCATAGAGACCCGCTTCAGGATCCGCTTCGCCGGATCCATCGTCGTATCCCACAGCTGCTCCGCGTCCATCTCACCCAGGCCCTTGTAACGCTGGATCTTATTGTTCTGATCACGTCCGACCTCGGCAAGTATGCTGTTCAGTTCCTCGTCGGAGTAGGCATACCAGACCTTTTTGTTCTTCTCCAGCTTGTAAAGGGGCGGAGTTGCCAGATACACGTGCCCCTGTTTGATCAGTTCCGGCATGAACCGGTAGAAAAATGTCAGAAGCAAAGTCGCGATATGGGCTCCGTCCACATCGGCATCTGTCATGATAATGATTCTGTTGTACCGCAGTTTTTCGATATCAAAGTCTTCATGGATCCCGGTTCCGAAGGCCGTGATCATGGCACGGATCTCCGCATTGCCGAGAATCCGGTCCAGTCTTGCCTTTTCCACATTCAGAATCTTTCCGCGAAGCGGAAGGATCGCCTGTGTCGCCCGTGCCCTTGCCGTCTTTGCGGATCCGCCGGCGGAATCTCCCTCAACGATGAAGATCTCGCAGTTATCCCTGTTCTTATCCGTACAGTCCGCGAGCTTTCCGGGCAGGCTCAGCCCGTCGAGCGCACTCTTGCGTCTGGTCAGGTCTCTCGCCTTTCTGGCAGCAGCCCTGGCCCTCTGCGCCATCACAGACTTTTCGATGATCAGCTTTCCGATCTGAGGATGCTGCTCCAGATAGATCCCGAGCTTCTCACTCAGAAGACTCTCTACAGCGCCTCTTGCCTCGGAATTGCCGAGCTTTTGCTTGGTCTGCCCCTCAAACTGCGGTTCCGCAATCTTGATGGAGATAATCGCGGTCAATCCTTCCCTGATATCCTCTCCTGTCAGATTTTCTTCACTGTCCTTCAGCAGCTTCTGCGCCCTGCCATAATCGTTGAATGTCTTGGTCAGCGCATTGCGGAAGCCCGTCATATGCGTCCCGCCCTCAGGGGTAATGATATTGTTGACAAAGGAATAGGTGGACTCGTTATATCCGTCATTGTGCTGCAGGGCAATCTCTACCAGAACTCCATCCTTCTCTCCCTCGCAGTCAATGATATCGTCATACAGGGGAGTCTTTCCCTTATTCAGATACTGGACAAACTCCCGGATCCCGCCCTCATAGTGAAAGGAACGCTCCTTCCAGGGATCTTCCCTTTCATCGGTGAGCGTGATTCTGAGTCCTTTTGTTAAAAATGCAGTCTCCCTCAGCCTCTGACGGAGGGTGTCGTAATCATATTCCAGCGTTTCAAAGATCGTTCCGTCCGCCATGAAGGTAACCTGCGTACCGCTTTCCTCCGGATCGCATTCACCGACCACCTTCAGATCATACATGGCATGGCCTTTTTCGTAGCGCTGCTGATAGATCCTGCCCTCATGAAATACCTGGACTTCCAGATAATCGGACAATGCATTCACGACAGACGCGCCGACGCCATGCAGCCCTCCGGAAACCTTATATCCTCCTCCGCCGAACTTTCCGCCTGCATGCAGAACGGTAAAGACTACCTCAACCGCGGGACGTCCCGTCTTCTCATTGATTCCAACAGGGATCCCTCTTCCGTCATCGCGAACCGTAACGGAATTGTCCGGATGGATATTCACCTTAATATGGCTGCAGACACCCGCCAGAGCCTCATCGACGGAATTGTCCACAATCTCATACACCAGATGATGCAGACCCCTTGCGGAGGTTGATCCGATATACATGCCGGGTCTTTTGCGCACCGCCTCAAGACCCTCAAGTACCTGTATCTGATTCGCACCGTATTCAACGCCTGTATCAGTACCCATATTTCCTCCGCCCTGCATATGAATCCAATCTGGTAATGATTCAGCACCCCCTGGAATTGCTCATGATCCAGTCAGATAAGCTTGCTTATCTGACGGATCTGAGCGGTTCCAGGGGGCGGACAAGCGGT
>CAJOQO010000158.1 GCA_905236545.1 uncultured Lachnospiraceae bacterium | reverse complement strand
TGAGCTTTGCGAAGCGCGGGTTTTGCGAATGAGGGTAGAGGGGTTGGATCACGATAGTGATCCAACCGCACAGGTGGAATATCTTTTGCAGGGTTCACACTTTATTGATGCACGGTTCCCGGGGACTGGCAGGAACACAGGAGACGGAAGAGCGGGACGGAAGAACAGATGAAAGAATACAGAGGAGATTATACAGTATGATGGAAAGAACCATTGGGAAAAACAGAGCCTGGTCAGGAAGGAAAAGGAGTTTTCTTCTTTTCTTTACAATGCTGTTTGTTCTGTGTATGAGTGTGGCTTCCGCGTATGCCGCTGACAATCTGTGTGATGGCGTTTCGGGTTTTGCAAAGAACCAGGTCATCTACATGGGAAAAACCACAAAAGAGGCAGCGTATGACGGGAAAACAGCGGGAAAGCCTGTGTCGTGGATCGTACTGAACAGAACCAGGAGCAATGACGGAAACAAATCCGGGATGTATCTTGTTTCCAGACAGCTTCTTGGAAAGAACCGGGCAGGCGGGGGCCTTTCCTTCCGCAATGCAGGGGACAATTCCTCTGACTGGACCGGAAGCAATGCGGATGTCTGGTGCCAGTCGTTCTATCGTGGTGCGCTGACATCGAGAGAGAAAAAGGCCGTTCTCAATACAAACATAAATGACACTGCATATACCACGCCGGGCTGGGGGCTGGATTATGAGCCGTTTTCCCTGTCCGGAGCAAAGATCTTTTTCCTCTCTGCCAGGGAAGCGGATGATTATTTCCTGACAGCGCGCCTGAGGCAGGCTTCCTATAACGGGGAAAATGCGTACTGGCTGCTGCGTTCTCCCGGAAGCAAAGCCTATCAAAGCCCCGATACGATCATGGCGCTTACGGCCGGAGCGGTTGGACAGTATGGCGATACCCTGCTGGTTACCGTTTACGCGACGGACGAATGGGTCGATCATTTACCGAAGGAGTTCCCGGAACAGTACAGGCAGGAGATCGAAAAGGCGAAGGAAGCCCTTCGTGAAGTGACAAGAGGGGACTATGCGGCGCGTCCCGCCTTCAATCTGGACAGGAATAAAGTGCTCTTTTCCTCATCGGCAAAGGGCGGGAAGCTCTCTGAGAAGGCAGGCGTTACAGGTCTGGTAAAGAATCCTTCCTACAAAGGAAGTGAAAGGAAGCTGACGCTTCTTGACAGCAGGCTGAAACTGAAGGTGGGGAAAGCTTTCGTAAAACGGAATATCCTGTATGTTCCGTATTCCGGAGCATCCACCGGGAAAAGCAGGTATGTTTCCGGTGTGATCAAAAACCCGAAGGGAAAGATCACTTACTATGGCAGACTTGCAAAGAAAGCCAGCGGTACGATTGCCGTGGATCTTTCCTCCGTCACAATCGGGACAGGGGACAGGCTCTATCTGTTCACGGAGGAATGCAATGGAGACTGCCTGACCGATTACGCGGGCAGGCTGAAGGAAGTTACGTATGCGAAGCAAAGCCCGGAAGAAATGGTTGATTCCTATGATGCAGAGAGCTTTGTTCCGCTGACTGTTGAGAATCGCTCCAGGGGAACGGTTGCAATCAAAAGGATCGATTCGAAGGCCGGTACCATTCTTCTCACAGGATCGGTCGTAAGCAGGCGGCTTAAGAGTAAGCGTACGAAGCCGGTATCCGCGGTGATCAAAGGGGCTTTCTCGAAAACCACGGCGAAGACCGTATCGTTTGATCTGACAGGCTCCGCCACGATGCTGCTGTTTGAGAAAGAGGCGTTTGCCGGATCGCGTGTGAACAAGGTGACGTTTGCCGGAAAGACCGCCAATGTCTTCCGGTTCAGAAAGGGTGCGTTCAGCGGCTCCGGCGTGAACAAGATTATCGTCAGAGGCATGAAGCCGTATCATTTCAGGAAACTGCTGAGAAAGCTGAAAAAAGCTGGCTACTACGGCAAGGTAGTGTATAAAGAGATAAAGGAGTAGGAAATGGCATATTTCAGTATTCTGATTCCGGTGTTTAACCAGGTCGGAAAGATGGATCGGTGCGTCTCGTCGATCATGGAGCAGACGTTCGGGGACTTTGAGGTTGTCTTTGTCAATGACGGTTCGACAGATGATTCGCTTTCCATGCTGAACGGATACGCGGCAAAGGATCCGCGTTTCCGGGTTGTCTCCCACGAACAGAACCAGGCTCTTCTGGCCGCAAGGTTCACAGGGATGCGGGAAGCGTCCGGAAAGGTCATTGTCTTCCTTGACAGCGATGACTATATCGAAAAGACCATGCTGATGGAGATCCGCGACAAGTATGAGGAGACCGGGGCTGACATCATCCGGTACGGTCTCGTTGCTGAGCCGGAGGGGCGCACCTGGGTGCCGTCTCCCTGCGAGGATCTTCTGGCCGGATATCTGGATGGGCAGTTCCCGCCGGGCATCGTGAAAAATGCTTACGCGCAGCGCGTTATCAGGGGTGCGCTCGAGACAGGCGAGTCCTTCTACTGCAATATGGGAGAGGATTCCTATCTGGCAGGGGTTTTCTACGGCAACGCGGAAAGCCATGCGGATATGGACCGGGTTTTCTACCACTATATCTTTGAAGGCGGAATGTCGGCGCTTTCAAAGAACAATAACATCAAAAAGATCCAAAAACAGTATGATTCCTCGATGGCCTCCGGCACTCATCTGATCGCGTTTATGAAAAAGTACAGGCCGGAGTACGCTGAAAAGGCGAAAAAGGTCCTTATGAATATGCTGGACTATGTGCTCCTCACGAACCTTTATGCGGAGGAGGATCCGGTCAATGCCATTCGCTGCGTCGCCCTGTATGACCGGGAGGACACGCAGGATCTTTTTGAAAAGGCATGCAGAGGCCTGCTCAGGAAAAAGTATCTGAAAACGGGCAGGGAAGGCGGCTTTGGGGAGCAGTTTGTCACTGACCCGGAGTTCTGAGCCGTTCGCGGGGAAGGAGTATGGCTATGCCTGCGATATCGTTTGTTGTACCGATCTATAAAGCCGGAAAATATGTCGGCCCCTGTGTTGCCTCGCTTTTGAGGCAGGGAGTGGAGGATCTTGAGATTCTGCTGATCGATGACTGTTCTCCGGACGACACGTACGAGTATACAAAGGAGCTGTTCCGGGACGATGGCCGGGTGCGGGTCATCAGGCAGGAGAAAAACGGCGGCCCGGGCCAGGCGAGAAACAGAGGAATCGAGGAAGCCACGGGAGATTACATCTGCTTTGCGGATGTCGACGATATCTATGCCGATGGCGCGGCGCGGGAGATGCTGGACGTGGCCGTCCGGCATGATGCCGATGTCTATTATTCCAATGAGCTTTATTTTACGGTGGCAGAGAGTCTTCCGGATGATCTGTCCGGGCTTTCAAAGGATCATCTGATCCGCTTTGGCTTTCTGACGGAGGCAGAGGCCGGGGAGGAAGGGAAGATTACGCTGGCCGGAGCCATGCAGGAGAGAGTTGAAAACTGGCTGGAGCACCGCTATCACTGGACCGCCTTCGGGAAACTCTTCCGGAGGTCTTTCCTTCAGGGGCAGGGGATCCGTTTCCCGCAGATCAAACTTGGAGAGGATCAGCTGTTTACGCTGAATGCGCTCATTCACGCGCCGGTCTTTCTGACACAGAACAGGTGCTTTTATATCTATCGGGCCGGCAGCGTCAATTCTCTTTCCAGAGGAAGCAGGAACGTCAAGGTCTTTGTGGACGGCCTCAGGTCTTTGTTTGGATCCATCGAATGGATGAGCGGGATGTTCGCCGGTATCCCGTATTTTGAACAGCATCCGGAGGCGGTGAAAACCCTGATTGATTACCAGGTCTCTACTACGGAGAATGAATTCACGATCCCCAAATATCAGGAGATCGGACGGGACGAGCTTACAAAGAGCGGGGAAGTGCATAAGGTTTTCACTGAGTTCTTCGGCAAAAAAGGCGCATTTGTCGAGAAAACACTGTTTGATGCCTATGATGGGAAAGACAGGGCGATCAAAGAGGAGGACAAGGCGGATGGGGCGGAGGTCTACCATTCGCTGAAAAAAATGAAAGACGAAGTCGGAGACGGGATTTTCTGCCTGCTGGGCAGGGAATAGGGAAACAGGAGGAGAAATCTATGCCGAAGGTATCCGTTATTGTTCCCCTGTACAAAGCAAAGCCGTATCTCGTTCCCTGTGTCTCGGCCCTGAAAAGACAGGGGATTTCAGACATGGAGATCCTGCTTGTGGATGACTGTTCCCCGGATGACACCTGGACCTTTGCCCGGGAGCTGTTTCAGGGAGACGGGATGGTCCGGGTATTCAGGCAGGAGAAAAACGGCGGGCCCGGAAAAGCCAGAAACACGGGGATGGAAAAGGCAGCAGGCCGGTATCTCTGCTTCTGTGATGTCGACGACCTTTATGTCGACGGAGCAGTCTCACAGATGCTGCAGGAGGCAGAGCGCTTTGACGCGGATGTCTACAGCAGCAATGAATTCTATCTCACCGTAGTGGATCCTCTGCCGGATGATCTGTCTGTGCTGAAGGAGGAAAACCTTCTGAAGGTCGGGTTTCTTCCGGAGGAAGAGTCTCTCCGGGAGGGAAAGAGTGAGCTTGCGGGTTCCACCCGGGAGCGGGTAGAGCGGTGGCTTGGACACCGCTATCACTGGTCTGTTTTCGGGAAGCTTTTTAAGGCGGACTTTCTCCGGAAAGAGAAGATCCGGTTTTCGGATGTCAGGCTCGGGGAAGATCAGCTGTTCCTGATGGAGGCGCTTTTGAAGGCAGGAGTCTATGTAGATCAGGTGAAAGCGCCTTACATTTATCGCGCCGGAAATACCAGTTCCGTTTCAAGAGGAACCAGGAACCCCGGCGTCTTTGTCGATGCCGTGAGGGCGATCCTGGGGTCGATGGATGTTTTAGACGCCATTTTCGGGGATATCCCGTTTTTTGACAGGTTTCCTGAATACAGGGAGAGGCTCAGGGCGTTTCATATCGAGGGACTGGAGAGCGGGTATGCGGTCCCGAAGTATCTTGAGATCGGGCGGGACGAGCTTTCCATGAACCGGGAGCTTGATACCCTGCTGTCCGGGTACTTTGGGAAAAAAGCCTCTTTTGTGAAAAGAACCCTGTTCGATGCCTATGACGGCAGGTCGGCAGAAGCGTCCTTTGAGGCCTTCGTTCAGTATGAAAGCCTGAAGAAACGGAAGGAAACAACGAAGTCAGGATTCTATTCTCTGCTTCCGTAAGGAGCTGTAACCTGGCCGGGAGGATCGTCCGGCATCCTGGTGCAGCGTTTCAACGAAACAGGAGTGAGACACGACACTGGTATCCCGGCATTTTCTGAGAGGAGAAGAAAAGACCATAATGATGAAAGTATCTGTCATTGCGCCAATGTACTGTTCCAAATCTGTCCTGGGCCCCAGTGTCAACGCTTTGCTCAGGCAGGGCCTGGAGGATATGGAAATCATCCTCGTGGATGACTGTTCCCCGGACGGAACCTTTGAATACGCCCGGGAGCTGTATCGGGACAATGAGAAGGTCCGGGTTTTGCAGATGGAGGAGAACGGCGGTCCCGGCCTTGCCAGAAACAGGGGGATAGAGGAAGCGAAAGGAGAGTATATCTGCTTCTGTGACATCGACGACTGTTATCGCGACGGTGCGATCAAAACCATGTATGAGGAGGCAGTCCGTTTTCAGGCGGATGTCTATGCGACCACGGAGATCTATCTGACCGTGGTGGAGTCTTTGCCGGATGATCTCTCTTCCATCCCGGATGAAAACCTTCTCCGGTATGGGTTTGTGCCGCCCGAGACTGCGCTGGATGAGGAAACGCCTGACTTCGCGGGAGACATCCGGAGCCGGATGGATGGCTGGCTGAAGCATCTCTATCACTGGAGCAGTATCGGAAAGCTCTACAGAAGATCCTGTCTGGAGGAGCATCAGATCCGTTTCCCGGCTATGCGGATCGCGGAGGATCAGCTCTTTATCCTGGACAATCTGATCCATGCGGATGTCTATGTCTCGCAGAATAAGTGCTGTTATATCTGCCGGACGGGAGTGGTCAACTCGGTTACCAGAGGGAAAAAGACCCCGAGAGTCTTTATCAGTGCCCTCCATGCCATGTTTGAGTCTCTGGAATGCATGGACAGGGTGTTCCGCGCAGAGCCTTTCTTTGAGGAGCATCCCGAATACAGGCAGATGCTCACTGATTATCAGATTGAGACGATCGAGCGCGAATTCTGTGTTCCGAAGTATAAGGAGTTTGGGAGAGAACTGCTCTCAAAGGATGAGGGAGTCGGAAAAGTGTTTACGGAATATTTCGGAAACATGGGGCCCTTTATCGAAAAGACCCTGTTTGACAGCTATGACCGGAAAAGCGCGGAGGCTTCCATTGATTATGACGGAACCAGCCTTTATGAGATGCTGAAGGAGCACGCCGGAGCCTCCAATTATTTTTGCGGAGCGTAGAATCTGCAGGGGCGGCCGGCCCGGGCAGAGGCGGAAGGATGAACCGGGCGTCATTGCACAGAGAGGTAGAGGATTCATGAGTCTGACTTCGCAGCTGTCGGATATTATGGGAAAGTACAGAGACTGTCCCGCGATCACAGATCAGGATGGAACAAGGACGCTGACCTATGGGGAACTGGACGGGCTCTCCGGCCGGGCGGCATCGAAGCTGAGAGACCTGGGGATCCGGGAGGGCGGGAGCGTCGCTGTCAACATGGACAGAAGGACGGAATACATCGCTGCCGAACTGGCCATACTCAGGATCGGGGCCGTGGTGGTTCCCCTGATCCCGGACTATCCCGGGGACCGGGTGGACTATATCCGGAAGGATGCAGGTATTAAATTCATCGTCGAGGAGGATTTTTTCCGGAATCTGCCGGAAGAGAAGGACAGAGCGTACCCTGCGTGGAGGGACTTTCCGGAAGATACGAAGGAGTTCATCTTCTATACCTCCGGTTCCACCGGAAAACCCAAGGGCATCATCTACCGGGACCGGGCGGTCGTGAAGGGGCTTCTCAGAAACCTTGAGGGGGGATTCCTCGAAGTGAAGCCCTTCATCTATGCGGCTCCGGCCACGATGACCTTCACGGCTTCCATTGTGGACTATTACCGGAATTTTCTTCTGGGCGGCCATGTGCATATGCTTTCAGACGAGGTTCGCTCAGACGTGGAAAAGATGGAGGACTATTATGAGAAGGCCGGGATTACGGCGGCCTTCATGCCGCCCAGGATGCTGAGACTGTACCGGAACCGGGACCGGGATCTCAAACTGGTCTTTACGGCCAGCGAGAAGGTTTCCGGGGTCTATTCCCCTGATTACAGGATCCTGAACGAGCTCGGCATGACGGAGACACTGTGTTCCTACTGTGCATTTCCCATCGACCGGGAATATGAGAATACCCCGGTCGGAAAGCCGCAGGGTGATGTGACGATCCGCCTGCTCGATGAGGATGGGAATGAGGTTCCTCCCGGGGAGGACGGCATGATCGTGCCGACGGGGACCTTCCCCTTTGAGTACAATAACCTGCCGGAGGAATCTGCGAAAACCTTTCATCCCGAGCCGGACGGACGGGTGTCGATCCGTACCGGGGACATCGGGAGGATCCTTCCTGACGGCAATCTCCTGTATGTAAACAGAGCGGACTGGCTGATGAAGATCCACGGACAGAGAGTAGAGCCGGGAGAGATCGAGAGCGCCATGAGAGAGACTCCGGGGGTCATTGACGCAGTCGCGAAGGCCTTTGAGCAGGAGGACGGTTCCATGCTCCTGTGCGGCTTTTACACGTCCTCCGTGCCTCTGGACAGGGAAGAGATCCGCGCGTCTATGAGCCGGAAGCTTCCGCACTACATGGTTCCCTCCGTCCTGGTCAGGCTGGAGCGCTTCCCGGTGAATACCAACGGGAAGATCGACCGGAAGGCCATTCCGTGTCCGGATCTGACAGAGCAGCTTCAGGATTATGAAAAGCCGGTGGGCCCCATAGAGGAAGCTGTGGCGCGGGCCATGGAAAAGGTGCTTCATCTGCCGAAAATCGGCAGGAATGATAATTTTCTGGAACTGGGAGGAAACTCCATGAACGCGGTTGTCCTTGCCCAGGCATGCGGGATCAGGGGGATGACGCCTCAGTTCATCATGCTGGGGAAGACTCTGGCGAGGATCGCGGAGCTGTGTTCCGGACAGGACCGGCGGCCGGAGATCAGGGACCATGTGGAGAAAAGAACCCGCTATCCGATCTCTTTGTCACAGAACTATCAGTATGATGTCTGCGCTTCCCTCGGGAAAAACATGAATCTCTATGATATGATTGTCTACTATGAGCTGGACAGTGATACGGATACGGAGATTCTGAAGAATGCCATCGAAGAGACCGTCCGTGCGTTCCCGGTTTACCGCTCCCGCATCAATATGAAGGAACACTGGGCGGAGATCGATCCCTCCTTCGAGGTCCGGGAACTCACTCTGTGTGAGGAGGAGTTTCTGTCCTTCCGCCGCAGCCGCCTCGATGAAAAGAGAGACTTTACCGGAGATCCGCAGAAGGACGCGCCTCTTTTTGACGCAGCCATTCTCTGTGTGGATGGAAAGAAACTGCTTTTCCTGGATCTGTGTCACATTATCTATGACGGGGCAGGCATGAAGCTCTTTATGGATACCGTTTCCGCAAAGACGGAAGGGAAAGAGGGTCCTGTGGAGACGTTCTCTCTCTTTGACCTTGCTTCCTATGAGCAGAGTATCCGGGGAACGTCATTTTTCAAAAAAGCATGGGCGTTTTATGATGCGTATTATCAGGGGCTGGATCAGAAACCCGGGTTTTTCAGCGAGAAGACCTACGATAACCCTCTGATCAGAAGGGAGCTTCTCAGGGGAGTACGGAAAAGGGAACTGGACTTCTTTCTGAAACGGATGGGCGTCTCCATTCTGACCCTCTTTCAGGGAGCGCTGGAGCTGACGATCCTGAAGATGACAGGGAAGTCGGATTTCGCCTATATGAATGTCTACGACGGGAGGATCAGCGCGGAGCTTGAGAATACGCAGGGCGTTCTGGCCAAGGCTGTTTTTGTCCGTTCTTCTGCGGAAGCGGGAAAGCCGGTAAAAGAATACCTTGCAGGGATTCAGGTGAGTTATCAGAATCTGGTCTACCATGATGTAGTGGATATTCCGGAGCTCATCCGGAAGCATCCGAATATCCGTTCAGGCTTCTGCCTGAACTTCAGAACCGTGCCGGAGCCCCTCAGCCTGAACGGGAAACCGCTGAGGGTGAATGAAGAATGCTGGCAGGAGCTTCTGGAGGCCCACCGCCCCTTCACGGAATTTGACCTTGGCATCGACAACTCCCGGGACGGAGAAACACATACCGCGCAGGTCGCATCCACGAAGGCATCCTGCGCGTTTGTGGAAGAGTTCCTGACGGTCTATGACAGGACCCTCAGGGAGCTGATGGAGGAGGAATGGTTATCTATGGAGGAATCGCAGCCCCATGTTTAAGCTCTTAAAAATGATGAAGAGGTCAGGGATTGTACTGCTGATCATAGCGGCTGCTTTTATTGTTCTGCAGACTTATTTCGATCTGCAGGTTCCTGCCTATATGCAGAGGATTCTGACGATTGCCCAGAATGAGGGAGCCTCGGACGCTGTGAATAAGAGGCTGATGTACGGCAGTCTTCCGTCGATTATCCTGATTCTGCTCGGAAGCCTGCTGTCCGCCGCAGCCTCGGTCATCCTCAGTTCCTGGGCGATCTCATCCTTCATCGTCAGCATCCGCAAAAGTGTGTTTGACAAGGTGCAGACACTTTCCATGGAGAATATCGAGAGGGTCACAGTCACCAGCCTGGTTAACCGGTGCACGTCGGATCTTCTGAATGTTCAGGCCATTGCTCTGTGTATGTTTCAGGCAGCAGTCAAGGTTCCGGTGATCTTTATCTGGGCTTCCATTAAGATCAGCAGTTTTTCCGGCTCCTGGATCTTTGCGATTGTGATCGCCTTTGTGCTGTACGCGATCATCATCGCGGTTATCCTGGTAAAATCGACGCCGCCTGCCAGAAGGCTGCAGAAGCTGACGGACAGGATCAGTGTGCTGATCATGCAGAAGCTGAACGGCCTTGACGTGATCCGCGCGTACAATGCCCAGCAATCCACAAATCAGGTTTTTCAGGAGGCAAATGACGAGCTGAATGACGCGGAAAAGAAGAGCCAGTTTCCCAACGCGCTGCTGGTTCCGGGTTCTATTCTCTGCATGAACATCATGTACCCCTATATCTATATTGTCGGTGCCATTGCCCTGAACGGAATGGCGATGGAACGCAGGGAGGGGTACCTTTCGGCCATGCTCACCTTTACGCCGTATGCGCTGATGTATATCAGCGCTTTCAGCACACTGGTGCAGGTTATGGTTCTGTATCCGCGGACGAAGGTATCGGTGAAGAGGATTCAGGAGATTCTGGATCTGGAGCCGGCGGTCAAAGATGGCAGCGGCGCCGCGCCCCGGGAAGAGGGAACGGTCTGCTTCCGCCACGTGTCGTTCACCTTCCCCGGCGCGAAGGAACCTTTTATCAGGGATCTTGATTTTGAATGCAGCAGGGGGAGCACGGTGGCTGTGATCGGACCTACCGGCTGCGGAAAGACAACCCTGATCAATCTGCTCACGCGGTTTTATGACGCCACGGAAGGGGAGGTTCTTCTTGACGGTGTCAACGTACGGAACTATCCGCTCCGTGAACTGCGGGAGCGGATCAGCCTGACGCAGCAGAAGGCGGTGCTTTTTACCGGTACCATTGCCTCCAATGTAACGTATGGCTGCGAGGACAGAAGAAACGATGCCGATTATATCCGTGAGGCCTGCTATGCGTCGGGATCGGAGGAATTCATCTCCCGGATCTCCGAAGGCTGCGAGGCGCCGGTCTCGCGCGGAGGCAGCAATTTCTCCGGCGGCCAGAGACAGCGTATCTCTATCGCCAGAACCATCGCCAAACCTGCAGAGATTCTGATCTTCGACGATTCCTTCTCAGCGCTGGATTTCAAGACGGACAGGACGGTCCGTGACAGGCTGAACGAAAAGTATCCGGGTAAGACAAAGATTATCGTCGCCCAGCGGATCGGGACGATCCTGGACGCGGATCAGATCCTGGTGATGGAGAACGGCCGGATCGTGGGGAAGGGAAACCACCGCGAACTTTTGTCTGCCTGCCAGACATACCGGGAGATCGCTGCGAGCCAGCTCATGGAGGAGGAACTGCCGCGATGAAGAAGGATGGAACGCTGAGAAGACTTTTTGGCTATCTTGGGCAGAACCGGAAACACCTGATCCTGGCTGTTGTGTTCGCCTGCTTCAGCACCGTGTTTGTGCTGACCGAGCCTCTGGCCAGGGGCAGGGTTGTTGATATGATCACAGCGGGGATCCACTCCGATAAACCGATGGATCTGAAGGCGATCGGGCTGATGTGCCTCCTCACGCTGGCTCTGCAGATTCTTCTGTTCTATGCGGATCAGAAGGAGCAGAAGCTCCTGACGGTGGTCTCCAGCAGCGTCACCAGGAAGTTCCGCGACGATATGTATCAGAAGCTGGACCGCCTTCCCATGAGCTATTATTTCAGCAGGAGCTCCGGCGACATCCTGTCCAACCTGACGAACGACACCAGTGTGGTAGGCCAGAATCTGACCAGCGGGATCTTTTATCTGGGAGGCGGCTCCATTACGATGGTGGCTGCACTGATCATCATGCTGTTTCAGTCCGTTCCCCTGACCCTGGTCAGTATCGGGGTGACTTTCGCGGGAAGCGCTCTGGTGATGTTCGTCGGAAAGCTCTCCGGGAAGTATTACTCTGCCCAGGCAGAGGCCACCGGCCGTCTGGACGGGTATATCGATGAGAATTTCTCCAACCACAGCATCGTCTCCGCCTACAATCACGAGGAGAGTTCCCGGAAAGAATTCGATCAGATCAATGAGGGACTGAAGCGGACGGATTTTAAGGCGCAGTCCGCGTCGGGACTGGGAGCGCCGATCTCCATTTTCTCCATCTATTTTTCGACGCT
>CAJOQO010000157.1 GCA_905236545.1 uncultured Lachnospiraceae bacterium | reverse complement strand
TCGATCAGGTTCATGGCCTTGGCCAGGGCATTCAGAAGGGAACGTATTGTCGTAAATTTCTTCATTTTTTCTCCTTCTCCGGAAGCCATTCGATTCCGTCAGCATTTGCTCAGAGCAAAATCTTTATCTGATTCGAATGCTCCGCGTTTGGATCATAGTGATATTCCAGGGTGCTGACCGTGCTCTGGAGCACCTTGTAGGAAAAACCGTCCCCGCTTTCTGCCGGATCGAACCTTTCCCCTCCGTAGGACGCGGTGAACGCCGTTTTATCATCCTGCTCTGAATGCTCTACCGTGATCAGCACGGGGACGTGGTCAAGCACCGGCCTCAGGATATGGGAAGTCAGCTCCTCAAAAGCAAGCCTGATGTAGTACTTTGTGCGCGGCGCAATGTCATTCTGCATACAGTAGCGGTCGATCTCTGTCCCCGCGCCGGCAAAGTCATAGTACGGGCTGTCTATGTTCAGTTCGAGAACCCTGAGCCTTCGAATGAAGCGCCTGGTCCGATCCCTCTGCGGATGTTCAAACACCTGCTCCGGAGTTCCTTCCTCATAGATCCCGCCCTGGTCCATGTAAAAAACACGGTTGCAGATCGACCTGGCAAAGTTCATTTCATGAGTCACGATCAGCATGATCTTGTCCGTATTGGCCAGGTCGCGGATCACGGACTGCACCTCCCCCACCATCGTGGGGTCCAGCGCGCTCGTAGGCTCGTCAAACATTATGACTTCCGGATCCATGGCGAGTGTCCTCGCGATGGCGACGCGCTGCTTCTGGCCTCCCGACAGCTCGTCCGGGTAGTTGTGCTCCTTGTCGCCAAGTCCTACGCGCCTCAGGAGCTCTATCCCTGTCTCATACGCTTCCTTCTTCGGTCTTTTCAGGATATCGATCTGCGCCTGCATGATGTTCTCGATCGCATTCAGGTGGCCAAACAGATTGAATGACTGGAATACCATTCCCATCCTGCGGCGCGCCTTTGTCACGTCATATCCGTGCGCGCAGATGTCCTCCCCGTTCAGAAGGATCTTTCCTCCCGTAGGACGCTCAAGCAGGTCGATGCAGCGTATCAGGGTCGATTTGCCGGTGCCGGAGGGCCCGATAATCGAAATGACCTCGCCGTCGTTGATGACAGCGTTCACATCGGCAAGAGGCACAGCGTTTTTGTATCTCTTTTCAAGATGGACCAGTTCAATCATTTCTTCATACCTCCTCCCGGGTATTCCCGCCGGTTCTGCGTCTGTGGAAGGCCCGTATTTCTATCCTGTCTACAACCCAGATCAGCAGACCGGCGAGAACGAAGTAGAACACAGCAACGGCGATCAGCGGGAAAAATGCCTCATAGGTGCGGCTTCGCACGATGTCTCCCATTTTCGTCAGATCCTGCACGGCTACATAGCCGACTACAGCGGTGGCCTTGATCAGAGACTTGATCTGGCTCTTGTAAGACGGCATGACATGAGGCAGTACCTGGGGCAGGATGATGCGGAAAAATGCCCTGTTGTTCGCGTATCCGAGCGAATAGGCCGCTTCCATCTGGCCCGTGCCCACGGCGGCGACTCCCGCCTTGAGCATGTTGATAACGGCTGCCGCGAAAATGAGCGTGAACGTGATCACGGATACCGTCACGCCTGACAGTTTAGTCTGGCTGAATACGACATAATAGAGGATCATCAGCAGCACGACCACCGGCATGCCTTCGATCAGCCATATGCAGAACCGGGTGATCAGATTGGCCACACGGTTGCCCCTGCGGCAGAGCATGAATACGGCAAAGCCGACCAACGTTCCGAAAACAATTGAAAGCAGGGTGATGAGCAGCGTTGTCACGATGCCCTCCGCAAACAGCTTCCATCGGTCTTCCCGTATAAAGGTCTTATAGAAGCTCTCTTTCAGGGAATCCAGGAAACCTGTGCTCCCGCTTTCCTCCCGGGAGTCATTGGGCGAGCCGGACTTCACCGCGGCATCGGAGCCCGTATCCTGCACCATGACTCCGACCTCTACGACATAGGTCGGATCCGAAAACTCTATCGTCTGCTGCCGCTCGGGAGTAACATAAAGATTCGCGAAGATGCAGTCCACATCGCCTCCCAGGGCGGCCGCTACGATGCCTTCGTAGTCATAGGTTTTGAACTCGATACTCGCCCCCAGCCACAGCGCGAACCGTTTTGCGAGCTCGATATCGTAACCGGCAAGTTCGCCGTTCACATAACAGTTGAACGGCTCGCTGAGGCCCGTGGTTCCCACGGTCAGATGGTACTTCGGATCCCTGGCTTCCGGGATATCCGGCATGACCATTTCCTGTTTGACCAGCCAGCGTTCCCGAATGTCGTCAATGGTTCCGTCTTCCTTTATCTGCCTGAGATATTCATTCAGCTTCTCCTTCAGATCAGGTATTTCCGTGAGCGGAGATATGGCTACCGCGCCGACATTGCCTTCACCGAGCGACCCTTCCATGATACGGACCCCCTTCAGTCCGTTCTTGATGGCCAGCTCCATATTCAGCTTGTTGCCGACATATGCATCCAGCTTCCCCTGGGCAACCGATTCGAAACCGAGCATGAGATCCTTGACATACACGATCTCAGCCTTCGGAAATTCCTTCTCTACGATGCTGAACTCCGTCGTGTCCGTCGCGACGCCGATCTTGATGTGCGGCTGATCGAGCTGATCCAGGGATGTGATCCCTTCGTCCCTGCGGCCGCAGGCGCTCAGAAAAACGATCGCTGACGCCAGCAGCAGGATCAGCAGGGCAGCGGTCATTCTCCGGTCTGTTTTTATGTATCTTCCGTGTTCTTTCATAACGTGTCTTCTGTGCTCTTTCTTAATTGCATCTTCTGTGTTCTGTCTTAATGTGTCTTCTGTGATCTTTCTTAATTGTATCTTCTGTGTTTTGTCTTAATGTGCCTTCTGTGTTCTGTTATAATGTGCCTTCTGTGTTCTGTCTTAATGTGCCTTCTGTGTTCTGTCCTTTTCATAATCGTTTCCAGGCTTCATCCGCTTCACCATTCCAGCAGCTGTTCCATGACTTCAGCAACGCCTTCCAGCATCCTCCTGTCATCCTCTGAAAACCTGTCAAATGCCGGGCTGTCAATATCAAGAACCGCTGCCACCTCTCCATTCCTGTGGATCGGAATCACGATCTCAGAGTTCGACGCACTGTCGCAGGCGATATGGCCGGAAAATCGGTGGACGTCCGGCACAACTATGGTTTTGTCCGTATCAAAACAAGTCCCGCACACGCCTCTGCCTTTCCTGATATGGATGCACGCCGGCTTGCCCTGGAAAGGCCCGACAACGAGCCGGCCGTCCCGGACCAGATAGAACCCCGCCCAGTTAAGATCCGGCATCTGGTCCATGATCACAGCGGAGATGTTGCTCATGGCGGAAATGTAATATGGTTCTGTCTTGAGCAATTCGGTAATGATCTGTTTCATCCTTCTTAATCCTTCCCCTCCTCAGAAAGCATTTCCACAGTAGCATTTCCGCAGTAGGATTTCCACAGTAGGATTTCCGCAGGAAAACATTCTTCAGAAAGGCACTTCCGCAGAAAGCACTTCCGCAAAAAGCACTTCCGTAAGGACCCGCTCATTTCTTCAGGAAGTCTGTTATTCCTTTCTGGAAATCCCGGTAATAAGGCTTCTCATAAATCTTCTTTGTGCAAGCCTCGTCGCATTCTTTGTGCAGGTCTCGTCACCTTCTTTATGTAAGCCTCGCTATCTCCTGCTCCAGGGTCCTCCCCCTCACGGGCTTCTCGAGATATCCGTCAAACCCTTCCTTCTCATACAGCTTTTCATTTTCTGCCCCGACGTTCGCCGTGAGGCAGATCACTTTGCTGTCTGCGCACATACCGCCTTCCTGCGCCCTGATCCGGTGG
>CAJOQO010000156.1 GCA_905236545.1 uncultured Lachnospiraceae bacterium | reverse complement strand
CCCGGAAAACTGCGGACAGGCATGACTGGCGTGGAAGGACTGCTCCTGACGCTTTTCAGCCTGGTACTGGGCACGGAGGCTGATCCATGAATAAAGAGTATGATGTTGTTGCACTTGGAGAATTGTTGATCGACTTTACGGAGAGCGGGCTGAGCGCGCAGGGCAACCCGTTGCTGGAAGTGAATCCCGGAGGGGCACCCGGCAATGTTCTGTCCATGCTTCAGAACTATGGCAGGAAAACCGCCTTTATCGGGAAAGTCGGGAAAGACATGTTTGGCAGGCTGCTGCTGGAAGCGGTGGGAAGCTGCGGGATCGATACGAAATCGATTCTTGAGGACGGGAAGGTTCATACGACACTGGCTTTTGTACAGACCTTTGAAGACGGAGACAGAGACTTTTCTTTCTACAGGGATCCGGGCGCGGACATGATGCTGAGGAAGGAGGAGGTTGATACGAACCTTCTCAAAAACACAAAGGTATTTCATTTCGGAACGCTTTCCTCCACCCATGAAGGGGTACGGGAAGCGACCAGATATGCGATCGATGTCGCAAAGGAAGCGGGAGCGGTGATCTCGTTTGACCCCAACCTCAGAGAGCCGCTGTGGAAGAGCCTGGAGGATGCGAAGGCGGAGATTGCGTACGGCCTCGGGAAATGCGATCTCCTGAAAATCTCCGACAATGAAGTGGAGTTTATGTGCGGGACGGACGATTATGACAAAGGAGCGCAGATGCTGATCGACAGGTATCACATTCCGCTGATCCTGATCACGATGGGCAGGGAGGGCAGCAGAGCCTATTATAAGGGGATGCGTGTCGAGTCGGCTCCTTTCCTGCAGGACAACACCATCGAGACCACCGGGGCGGGGGATACCTTCTGCGCGACCTCGATCCACACGGTTTTGAAGTACGGACTTGACAGTCTGACACAGGAGAACCTTATGGAGCTCCTGACCTACGCGAACGCAGCCGCATCTTTGATCACGACGCGCAAAGGCGCGCTCCGGGTGATGCCGACCCTGGAAGAAGTTGAACTGCTTGCCGGAACCAGACTTAAGGCTTAAAGGAAGCCTGACGCTCAGGATCCCTGTGTTTTTTGCATAGTGGACAGGGCGTTCCCTGTAACGCAGGATGAATCAGAGACGGAAAGCTCCTCCCCGAAAGAGGGGGGAGCTTTCCGTCGTTTTCACGAAAATTTCATCGAAATCTTGACAGATCGCATGATTGACATCCGTATAAGCAGATGCTAGGTTAAGTGAAACGGTTGACATACTGAGACGTATAGAAGACGCGATCAGGAATTATGTTTTCTGTATAGCTTCCACATTATGACCTGTTCCTGTAAGCTGGTCAGGCTGCTATGGATCAGAATGCAATAGACAGGAGGAAAGAATATGGCGACCTTAAAGGACGTCGCGCGAGAGGCGGAACTGTCTGTCGGAACCGTTTCGAGGGTGTTGAACAACCGGGGGTATATCAGCGAAGAAACGAGGAAACGTGTTCAGGAAGCGATGGGGCGTCTGCATTATCAGCCGAACGCGATGGCGCGCTCATTGTCCAAAAAGAGCAGTTCCATGATCGGTGTGATCGTTCCGAGTATTTCACATCCGTATTTTGCAAAAGTGCTGAGCTGCCTGGAGAGTGAGGCGCACGAAAAAAACTATCAGCTTCTGCTGTTTTGTTCCCAGGGAAAGAAGTCCCGTGAAGAGGAATATGTGAGAGTGTGCATCAGCAACCGGGTAGCAGGACTTGTGCTTTGTTCCGGTACAGTGGAGACAGCAAAACTGCGTGACCTTGGATTTCCGGTTGTAACGTTTGAACGGTTTTTGAATAATGCCGATGCGGGAGTGGAGTGTGATAATTACGAGGGCGGAGTGATCGCTGCAGGCGAGCTGATCAGGGCAGGATGCACGAGGCTTCTGTGTATCGGCGGCAAGGGAGAGGTTTCCATGCCTGCGGATGCACGCAGGGTTGGTTTCATGGATACCTGCGCCAGATATCCGGAAGTGAAAGTACGGGAATATCTGTGTGCTCCGGAACATCTTGATGACCTGAATTACTTTCAGGAATTGAAGCTGTTTCTTGATGAAGCGCCTGATACGGATGGGATCTTTGCCGGATCGGACGTAATCGGGATGCAGGTTATGGCGGAACTGACCGCCAGAGGACGCCGGGTTCCGCAGGATGTAAAGGTAGTAGGATATGATGACGTGAATCTGGCAAAGATGACGACTCCGCAGATGACGACGATCCGTCAGCCTGTTACGGAGATGGCCAGGGAAGCCATCCGGGTCATCGAGAAAGCGGCTCATCATGAAAGCTATCCTGTAAGGACGATGTTTCATGTGACGCTGGAGCGAAGAGGAACTACCTGACAGTACATGACATACGGTTGACATACCAGACAAAAAGGGAGAATACGATCATACGTTCGCTTTCTCCCTTTTCTTTATGAAAAATCAGAATTTTTATTGTATAAAACATCCAAAACAGAAGGACGTATATTGTGGAAAACAACTGAAATTCAGGATCAAACATGTTAAACGATTGACATGAGTGCGATAAGGTGGTAGATTGAAATCACAAAGTTGCTGTCCATCGTCTGTGAGAAAGGAACGGTGGATGGTAACGACACAAAAAGCATCTGTGATTACTCAGGAGGGAAAAAGATGAAAAAAGTAATTACTGCAATTGCAACTGTCACAGCGGCAGCGATGGCGGTTACGCCGGTTATGGCAGCTACCGAGCTTACCGTTTTCAACTCCAAATCTGAGATTCAGACTCAGTTTGAAGAAGAGGCCTCCGTTTATTCCGAAGATAAGGGCGTTGACATGACTGTCACGATGTCCAACGATCCGGTTATTACCCATATGGGAACAAAGTATTCTTCCAATGACCCGTACGTTCTTTCCATGGTTGACGCGAAGGATATCTACACGCTTACCCCGGAGCACGGCATCGATCTTTCTGATCTGGATGCGACTGCGGACACGGACTATGCGATTGAGATTGACGGCAAGGTTGCAGCGCTTCCGTTCTGCGTTGAGGCGCGCGGAGTGATGTACAACAAGTCAGCGATCGAAGAGATCACCGGCGAAGAGTTTGATCCGGCAGATTACGCGACGCTGGATGACTTCAAGGCGCTTCTTGACAAGCTTGTTGAAGGCGGCATGGAAGCTCCGGTTGCGATCATGTCCGAGGACTGGTCTCTTGCGGCACACTATCTTGCCCAGTGGATCGAGGAGCAGGAAGATCCGGAAGCCTACATCCAGAAGCTGCTTGCAGGAGAAGGCGACATCATTAACAACGAGAAGTTCAATTCCCTGATGGATACCTTTGATGTCCTGATGGAGTACAACTACGCGAAGGATGCTGCGGCTACCGCAGACCGCAACACTTCTGAAGATATGCTGGCATGGGGCGATGTCGCGTTCATGTTCGGCGGCAACTGGGACTGGTCCCTGATTGTTCAGTCCGAGTCTGACAGCGAGATGGGCATGATGCCTGTTCCGCAGAATACCGATGACGGTACCAATGAGAAGCTGGTCGGCGGCGGTTCCAAGTACTTCTTTATCGACAACTCTGTTTCCGAAGAGCAGCAGCAGGCGGCGAAGGATTTCCTGAACTGGATGGCTCTGGAAGATGACGGACAGGATTTCGTTACCAATTCCTGCGCGCTGGTTTCTCCGTATAAGAGCAACACGCTGGATGTCTCTGATCCGCTTTCCGTTTCCGTTAAGGCTTACGCGGATGCCGGTGCTCTGATCCCGAACTACAACTTCATGCCGGATGATCACTACACCACCTGCGGCGCAACCATGCAGAAGTATCTCGACGGAAAGATCGACAGGGAAGGCCTTGCGGAAGAGCTGACCGAGTACTGGAAGGGCGCGACCATCATCGAGCACTGAGTCCCGGATACGAGATTCCTGAGAAAGAATCATTGTTACTGAGAATGAAATGACAGAAGGAGGTATCGGCTGATACCGGTACCTCCTTTCTGTCTTGTTTTCCAAAGTTACAGTAGGGAGACTGGCATGAAAAGAAATACAACGTCCTATAAGGTCACGCAGTATCTCATGTTCGCCGGTCCTGCGACGCTGCTCTTCTGCGCGGTGGTCATCATTCCTCTCATCTATGGTTTTTATCTGACCTTTACCAGCTGGGATGGAATTTCCTCCAGCAAACCATTTGTCGGATTCGCCAATTACGCTTCGGCGTTTGGGGACGGCGATTTCTGGGTTGCAATGGGAAGAACACTGATTTATTCGGCGATCGCAGTGATCCTGGTCAACGTGATGGCATTTCTGCTTGCGTATATGGTTACCAGAGGAATCAAGGGACAGAACTTCTTCCGGGCAGGTTTCTTTATCCCGAACCTGATCGGCGGCATCGTCCTTGGTTATATCTGGCAGTTCGTATTCAATAAGGCATTCACAGCAATCGGCACCAGCCTGAACCTGGGATTTATGAAGAAGTCCTGGCTGAGTACGCCGCAGGGGGCGATGGCCTGTATGATCATCGTCGCTGTCTGGCAGTATGCGGGCTATATGATGCTGATCTATGTAGCAGGCTTCATGAGCGTATCCAAGAGCCTGATCGAGGCGGCCCAGATCGATGGCTGCACACAGTCCCAGGCAACCTGGAAGGTTATCGTTCCGCTGATGAGAGCTTCTTTCGTACAGTGCCTGTTCCTGACCATCACCAGATGCTTCATGGTTTACGACGTCAACCTGTCTTTGACGAACGGCGAACCGTACAACTCTTCCGTCATGGCTGCGATGCATGTGTACAGAACAGCATTCACGAACCGTGTATTCGGCACCGGCCAGGCGGAGGCCCTGATCCTCTTCGTTGTCTGCGCGATCGTTGGCATCACGCAGGTTTATATCGGACGTAAGGGGGAGGTGAGTGCGTAATGTATGAACTTGAGAATGCGAAAGCTGCACGCCGCAGGAAGATTATGAATGTGGTCATGTGGATCGTTCTCCTGGTCCTGTTTATCGCGTTTATATTTCCGTTCCTGATCGCGTTGCTGAACGTTTTTAAGGCGAATGCGGATATCAATCGATTCCCGCTTGCCCTGGTCGGCCCGAGGAAAGGATTTGTCACAAGCAACTTCCCCACTGCCATGGAGAAGATGCATTTCTGGAGAGTTTTCGCGAACTCTGCGATCGTCACGGTCTGCTCGACTGTTCTGACGCTTCTGTTTTCCGGAATGGCGTCCTTTGTCATCACCAGAAATAACTGGATCGCATGCAGAATCATCTTTGCTTTGATGATTGCATCCATGGTGATTCCGTTCCAGGTTCTGATGATCCCGATCGTGTCGATCTATGGAGGCACCTTGAATGTGCTGAACCACAGGCTGACATTGATCCTGATGCATACCGGTTTCTCGGTTTCCATGGCAACGTTTATGTACAGCGGGTCGATCAAGACGAATATCCCTCTTGAGCTTGAAGAGGCTGCTCTGATTGACGGCTGTACAAGATGGCAGACTTACTGGAAGGTTGTCTACCCGCTTCTCGGGCCGACGACTGCGACGGTGGCGATCATCGACGCGATGGCGTTCTGGAACGATTATCTGCTGCCGAGCCTGATTCTGACCAAGCAGGATCTGTACACGATTCCGATCGCGACACAGATGTTCTATGGTTCTTACGCATCGGATATGGGTTGTATCCTGGCAGCGCTTATTCTTGCGATGCTTCCGATCCTGATTCTTTATCTGATCATGCAGAAGTATATCGTAGAGGGCGTAACGTCCGGAGCTGTAAAAGGCTGAGTGGATCAGGACGAGCCTGACCTGTCAGAAACAGATCTGCGGCGGCCGCAGCGGAATGCCTTAGCGCATATCCGTCACGGCCGCCGCAGTTTTCAGGTCTGCCGGTTTTGTTTCCGGCAACGGGAGGTTCCCGGAAAGGAAGGACAAAGGTATCAGTCTATGAAAATCAGCGAAAAACTCGAGAAGGTCAGGGAGTATGAAAATGCGATGGGCGCAAGGATCGCGGAGGAGGACAGACCGGCCTTCCACCTGTCCAGCCGGGTCGGATGGATGAATGACCCGAACGGGTTCTCTTTTTATCAGGGGAAATACCACCTGTTTTATCAGTATTACCCCTACAATACAGTCTGGGGTCCCTGTCACTGGGGACATGCCGTCTCATCGGATCTGATCCGCTGGGAGTATCTGCCGGCAGCGCTTGCACCGGATGAGGAGTATGACCGGGACGGCTGCTTCTCCGGGTCAGCTGTGGAACTCCCGGACGGGAGGCAGATGCTTATCTATACCGGAGTCCTGAAAAAAGAGATGGAGGACGGAACGGTCCGGGATCTGCAGAGGCAGTGCCTGGCCTTTGGGGATGGGCTGGATTATGAAAAGTATGAAGGGAATCCCATTCTGGATGTGGAGGATCTTCCGGAGAACTGCAGTCCTTACGAGTTCCGCGATCCGAAGATCTGGGTCGGGGAAGACGGAGTCTACCGGATGGTCGCATGCTGCGCGACCTTGAACAGGGATGCGAAGATCGTCTTGTTTCAGAGTGCGGACGGCGTTTGCTGGAGTAAAGGAAAGCTTCTGATTCAGAATTTTGACCGTTTCGGGAAGGTGTGGGAATGCCCGGATTTTTTCCGGATGGAGGATAAATGGGTGCTTCTTACCAGTCCGATGGATATGCTGCCGGAAGGATTCGAGTATCACAACGGGAATGGCACCTTGTGCCTGATCGGTGACTACGATGCTGCGTCAGGTACCTTCATCCCGCAGCATGACCAGACGATCGATTACGGGATCGATTTTTACGCGACGCAGACGATCCTGAGCCCGGACGGCAGGCGGATCATGATTGCCTGGATGCAGAACTGGGACACGACGCCGGGCTACCGGCTCGATCCTACCAGCTGGTTCGGGCAGATGACGATCCCGAGGGAGCTTTCCATCAGAGAAGGCAGACTGTACCAGTGGCCGGTCCGGGAACTGGAGCAGATTCGCAGGGACAGAGTCTGTTATGAGAATGTTTATGTGAATGGCGAGATGGAGCTGGACGGGATCAGAGGCCGCTGTATCGACATGGAGATCGAGCTGAAAAGCGCGGATCCGGAGCATCCGTATCAAAAGTTTGTCATAAAGTTCGCCGCAGGCGGAAGATACTATACGATGCTGAGCTATCATCCGGATGACAGCATCATGAAGATCGACCGTAAGTTCTCAGGATCCCGGCGCGCGATCATTCACCAGAGAAGAGCGGAGGTTCCCTCTCTGAACGGAGCGGTTAAGATCAGACTGATTCTGGACCGGTACAGCGCGGAAGCATTTATCAATGAGGGCGCACAGACGCTTACGGCAAACCTGTATACGGACATGGAAGCAGAACGGATCACATTCTCCGCGCAGGGCGCTGTGTCGATGAATCTTGTAAAGTACAGTCTGGTGTAGTGTTTCATTCATCTTAAAAGTCGTTGAGACGCTATACCGGGAACAGAGGAGGAGCCTTGAGGAATCCTTCGCGGCGGGGCATAAAAAAGAATCAGGAACGGTACGGTTCCTGATTCTTTTTTTACCCCGGGACACGAAAGATCTGTCTGGAAAGGGAACTGCAAAATAGTCATACAATTTACACAATTTTATTAGCACTCAACTCTTTACAGTGCTAACAGATTGTGTTATAAATGACTTATCGATGGATCGGCCGGGAACCACAGACTGAAGATTTTCCACCTGTGCGGTTGGATCACTATCGTGATCCAACCCCTCTACCCTCATTCGCAAAACCCGCGCTTCGCAAAGCTCAGCGCT
>CAJOQO010000155.1 GCA_905236545.1 uncultured Lachnospiraceae bacterium | reverse complement strand
TACCCCGGACGCCCGATCGCAGTCGGCAAAGAGCTCAGCCGGAGTGGGCTACAGGTTTGCGTTGGGGAAGCCATCCGCAGGCCGGGGTATACAAAATCTGCCGCTCAGGAACCCCTGTGGCCGTCTCATGGTGCCCAGGGAGCGGCCTGCGGCAGGCATAACACAAGGCCGGGGCATACATTACAGGTTGCCGGCTCCTGACGATCCCTGCATGCAAGATGAGTGGCAGAGCAGAGCGAATCAGCATTTCTTAAACCTCCAGCTTCAGCTTCGCTTCCTCTTCCGCCTCCGCCTTGAAATCTTCCACCTTGACAGGGCTGATCCTCGGGAGATCCTCCAGAGAATCCGTCCCGAAATGCCGCAGAAACTCTTCCGTGGTTCCGAACAGAATCGGTCTTCCGGGCGCTTCCAGCCTGCCCACTTCACAGATCAGGCTGTATTCCAGAAGGCGGTTGATCGCATGATCGCAGCTCACACCGCGGATCTTTTCGATTTCCGCCCTGGTAACCGGCTGCTTATATGCAATGATGGAAAGCGTCTCCAGAATCACATCGGAAAGACTGATCTTTCGGGGCTGGCGTACCAGCCGGATCAAAGCCGGGTACTGTTCCTTCTTTGTCGCAAGCTGATAGCGGCCCTCCAGCTTTATGATCCTGATCCCTCGCTCCGGCGCTTCATAATCCTGCGCAAGGGCATCCAGCACCAGGCGGATCTCCTCCTCGCCCACACCGAGTGCCTGGGCAATCGCCTCCGGATCAATCGAATCTCCCATGGAAAACAGGATCGCTTCCAGCGCAGCTTTCAGCGAAGGGATATCCCCGCTCACCTGTCCCGGAAGTTCCTCGATGGTCGTCAGTTCCCCGTTTCTCTCCTCAAGCTTCAGCTGTCCCATCCGGTCTTCCTTCCCCCTCCGGCTGGCCGGAAGCCTCCGACCATTCGCTCACATAGTCAGTATCATCATCGTTCCATGCAGACGGATCATTGGCTTCGATCTGAATCTCTCCGAAGTTATCTTCCTGCACCACATAGATACGTCCCCGCTTCATCAGCTCCAGGATCGTCAGGAAAGTCACGACGGTATACATACGCCCTTCCCGGAGCAGCAAAAGCGAACGGAAGGTACATCTGCGGCGGTTCATGATATATCGTTCCACAAACTGCATCGCTTCCTCAGCATCGATCTGCTGCTTCTCGATCTTTCCGAAGCCGGCGCGGATCGGATCCCGCAGATCCTCTCTCCGCTTCATCACTTCCTGGAAAATCCGGTACAGGCCCGGCAGGGTTACTCCTGCCCTGTCCAGCACCTCATCCGGATCAACCGGCTCACGGTACTGCAGCACCTGTCTGGGAACCGCCGGCCTCCGGAACCAGACTCCCTGAGCGGAATACTCCCTTTCCCTGAGTTCAAAGGACATATACTTATATGTTTTATACTCAAGCAGCTGGCGGACCAGTTCCTCCCTGGGGTCAATCTCCTCCCCTTCCTCATCCTTTTCGGCAGGCAGAAGCATGCGGGACTTAATATCCAGCAAAGTTGCCGCCATGACGAGGAACTCGCTCATGACATCCATCTGCATCCTGGCTTCTGTCATCGCATCGATATATTCCATGTACTGCTCTGTGATCAGCGCAATCGGAATATCATAGATACTGACCTTATTCTTTTCGATCAGGTGAAGGAGCAGATCCAGCGGACCCTCAAACGCCTGCAGTTTCAGTTCAATAGCCATTGTTTTCCACTGTTATGTCCGCGATCACCAGTTCAGACGGATTGTTGATCCTGAGGTTGATGGTATGGGTGCCCAGTCCCGCGCTCACGATCATCCTGGAATCCCCGTCTGCAAAAAGACCATGATCAAAATGAGGAAACAGCTCCGGATCCGGGCTGATCACACCGCCGAGGGAAGGAAGCCTCACGATTCCGCCGTGAAGGTGGCCGGACAGCGTCAGATCCGCTCCCCATCCGGCATATTCCGGGAAATACTTCGGATGATGAGCCAGCAGGATATTGAAACGGTCTTCACACCGGTTCCCGATCAGCCCGTGGATCTCTTCCCTGCTCACGCTCCTGTGATACCGGTTCCGAAAGCACCTGTAATCCGGCTCCAGGCCGCTGATATGCAGCTTCACCCCATTCAGAACGATATCCGCGCTTTCATTATGAAGGCAGACAACCCCGCGTTTTTTCAGGATCTCTTCATAACGTCTGTACTGTGCCGGGGCGGTCCGCGCCATCCTCATCTCATGATTGCCGTCCATAACATAAACCGGCAGTCTCCGGGCAAGTGCCCCGGCCAGCCTGAGCGCCTGATCAAAGGCGTACCTGCCGCCCTTCATAAGGACCAGATCTCCCGCGGATAAAACCGCGTCACAGTCCTCCTCCAGAATCTCCTCAAACAAAGAGGCGGTATCAGAGCCGTATACACGGTTATGCAGATCGGCAAGAACCGCGATCCTGAAGGATCCCGGCTTCTCATGCGCACGCGCCTTATGCCTGATATGATAATGTGAATGTCTGATTCTTCCCATAGCAGTGATAAATGTTCCCGCCTGTACGTCCGGACCGGCAAAAACGGTCCGGTTCCCTTCCTTCGCAAAGCCCGCGCTCCACACTCATCCTGATCTATGAAGATGCCCCCGGCCTGTTTTGCCGGGGGCATCCGAACCACTCTGGATCAGTTATACTTGCGCTTACGAGCTGCCTCAGACTTTTTCTTGCGTCTGACGGACGGCTTCTCATAATGCTCTCTCTTACGAATCTCCTGCTGGATACCGGCCTTCGCACAGCTTCTCTTGAAGCGGCGCAGCGCGCTGTCCAGTGATTCATTCTCGCGAACAATTATGTTTGACATTCCTATATTCCCCTCCCTCCAGTTGTGGATTGTGCACACCAACTGTCCGGGTTTTCTGCACGTGAGTCAGTATATCACCCATCAGACAGTATCGTCAATTTATTTTTTACAGGATTTGGGAAGAAAGTACCCTGCGCGCTTCTTCCAGGGCCTTTTCGACACCGGAAGCGTCTTTTCCGCCCGCCATCGCCATATTGGGCCGTCCGCCTCCGCCGCCTCCGACAAGCTTCGCGATCCCCTTGATCAGGTTGCCGGCATGCGCCCCCTTCTTCATCGCCTGATCCGTTGCGGTTGCCATCAGCTGAACCTTGCCGTCACTGACAGACGCGAGAACGATCACACAGTCGCCCAGTTTCTCCTTCAGGCTGTCTCCCAGTTCCCGCAGGCCGCCGGCATCCACGCCTTCCATTCTGGCCGCAACGAAGCGGATCCCGCCGATTTCTTCCACATTCTGCGTAACATCGCCCATGGCGCTCTTTGCCGCCTCGCTCTTCAGGGACTCGATCTGAGCATGCGCCTCCTTCAGTTCCGTCTGCAGAGCAGCGATCTTGTCGAGGAGATCCCCTCTTGACGTCTTCAGCATGGAAGCCGCAGCGATAACCTCCTGTTCCATCTCCCGGTAGTATCGGATCACATTTTCTCCGGTCAGCGCCTCGATTCTGCGCACGCCGGCCGCAACGCCGGATTCCGAGAGAATCTTAAAGTTCTTGATCTGAGCCGTGTTTTCCACATGCGTTCCGCCGCAAAGCTCTTTTGAGAATTCCCCCATCTCAACGACACGCACGCTCTCACCGTACTTCTCGTCAAACAGCGCCGTGGCTCCGCTCTTTTTCGCATCCTCCAGGGACATAACCTCGGTCACGACCGGAATCCCTTCTTCGATCTTCCGGTTAACGATATCTTCCACCTCGCGAAGCTCCTCTGCAGTCATCGCCTGGAAGTGGGAGAAGTCAAAACGCAGGCGGTATGGATCCACATAGGATCCCTTCTGCTCGACGTGCGCGCCAAGCACCTCCCGCAGGGCTTTCTGGCACAGATGGGTCGCCGAGTGATTGCGCGCCGTCGCCTTGCGGAGCGCCTCATCCACGGTCAGCGTTACCTTGTCTCCGGTTTTCACCATCCCCCTGACAACCGTGCCGACATGGCCGATCTTGCCGCCGCGCAGATGAATCGTATCCTCAACATCGAATTCACCCTCCGGCGCAATGATTCTTCCATGATCGCCAGTCTGGCCGCCCATGGTTCCGTAGAAGGGGGTTCTGTCTGTAATAATCGTCCCCCTCTCGCCGTCCGTAAGCGCCTCCGTCACCTGTGTCTCACCGGCAATCGCCGTAACCGCGGACTGATCCGTCAGATGATCATATCCGTCAAACTCAGAACTCAGCTCCACCGGGAGCGCGTCATAGACCGTCGCATCCGCGCCCATATAGTTGGTCGTCTTGCGCGCCGCTCTTGCACGTTCCTTCTGCTCCTTCATGCAGGACGCAAACTTCTCCTCGTCAACGGTATACCCTTTCTCCTCCAGAATCTCCCTGGTCAGATCCAGCGGGAATCCATAGGTGTCATACAGGGTAAATGCATCCTGCCCGTCAAGCATCCTGCTCCCGGAAGAGAGCATCTTCTTTTCAAGATCCGCCAGAATCGACAGCCCCTGGTCGATCGTCCGGTCAAAATTCTCCTCTTCCTGCGACAGCACCTTAAAGATGAACTCGCTTTTCTCGCCCAGCTCCGGATACCCGTCCTTTGAAGTATCGATCACGGTTCCGGACAGCTTTGAAAGAAATGCGCCCTCGATCCCGAGAAGCCTTCCGTGGCGGGCCGCTCCGCGGATCAGGCGGCGCAGAACATATCCTCTGCCCTCGTTGGTCGGCATGATGCCGTCTGAGATCATGAAGGTCGCGGAGCGAATGTGGTCGACAATCCTCCGGATCGATACATCCTTCTTCTCATCCGCGTGATACTGCGTACGCGCCGCTTCACAGACCCTGTCACGCAGCGCGACGATCGTATCCACATCAAACATGGAATCAACATCCTGGCATGCGACAGCCAGACGCTCCAGCCCCATGCCGGTGTCGATATTCTTCTGCTTCAGCGGGGTATAATTTCCTTTCCCGTCATTCTCAAACTGCGTGAAAACATCATTCCACACTTCCATATAGCGGTCGCAGTCACAGCCCGGCGCACAGTCGGGTCTGCCGCATCCGTACTTCTCCCCACGGTCATAGTAGATTTCCGAACAGGGGCCGCACGGACCGGCACCATGCTCCCAGAAATTGTCTTCCTTCCCGAAACGGTAGATTCTCTCAGCCGGGATGCCGATCTCCCTGTTCCAGATCTCATAGGCTTCCTCGTCGTCCACGTAGACAGACGGATACAGGCGGTCCTTATCCAGTCCGACCACCTCTGTCAGGAACTCCCAGGACCAGTTCAGCGCTTCTTTCTTGAAATAATCGCCAAATGAGAAGTTCCCCAGCATTTCGAAAAAGGTTCCGTGACGGGCTGTCTTGCCAACATTCTCAATGTCACCCGTACGGATACACTTCTGGCAGGTCGTCACCCTGCGTCTGGGCGGGGTCTCCGCTCCGGTGAACCAGGGTTTCATGGGAGCCATGCCAGCATTGATCAGCAGCAGGCTCTTATCATTGTGCGGTACGAGCGAGAAGCTCGGAAGCGCCAGATGTCCCTTGCTCTCAAAATATTCCAGATACATCCTGCGCAGTTCATTAACGCCATACTTTTTCATGTCTGACCCGACCTTTCTGCTCTGCTTCGTCAGAGCGCAACTTTCGCAAACTTTTTCTTTCCCTTGCGGAGTACGATTCCACCGTTCTTCAGCTTCTCCTGATCCAGGACAGCATGAACATCCGTCACCTTCGCGTCATCCACCGTAACGCCGCCCTGTTCAATATTGCGGCGGGCGTCCGAACGGTTCACCGCAAGCTTTGAGGCAACCAGCGCTCCGATCAGGTCGATCTGTCCGTCGCGAAACGATGCCGGGTCAAGCAGGACCGCCTCCAGGTCATCGGTATTGGCGCCTCCTGCCGCAAACAGCTTGCGCGCGCCCTCCTGCGCCTTCTTTGCTTCCTCGTCTCCATGCACCATGGAAGTCAGTTCATAGGCCAGCACTTCCTTGACGCTGTTCAGCTCCTGTCCTTCCTTCTTTTCATATTCAGAGATCTCCCCGAGCGGGAGGAAGGTGAGCAGCTTCATGCACCTGATCACATCCCTGTCACCAACATTGCGCCAGTACTGATAGAAGTCATACGGGCTGGTCTTATCCGGATCGAGCCACACCGCGCCTTTTGCGGTCTTTCCCATCTTGTTGCCCTCGGAATTCGTAAGCAGCGTGATGGTCATCGCCTCTGAATCCGATCCCGGAATCTTCCTGCGGATCAGCTCGCGCCCCGCAAGCATATTTGACCACTGGTCGTCTCCTCCGAACTGCATCCGGCAGTTGTATTTCCTGTAAAGCATATAGAAATCATATGCCTGCATAATCATATAGTTGAATTCAAAGAAGGTCAGGCCCTTCTCCCAGCGAAGCTTGTACGCTTTTGCGGCAAGCATCTCGTTGACGGTGAAGCACGTTCCGACCTCTCTGAGAAGATCGACGTAGTTCAGATCCAGCAGCCAGTCGGCATTGTTAACCGTGATCGCATCGCCGGGACTGTCGCCGAATTCAATGAAGCGGCTCATCTGCTTCCGGAAGCACTCACAGTTATGCTGAATCGTCTCAACCGTCATCATGGGACGGGAATCCGTTCTTCCTGACGGATCACCGATCATTCCGGTTCCGCCGCCCAGAAGGGCGATCGGTCTGTTTCCGGCCATCTGCAGTCTCTTCATCAGACACAGCGCCATGAAATGTCCCACATGCAGGCTGTCCGCGGTAGGATCGAATCCAATATAAAAGGTCGCCTTTCCCGCATTGATCATCTCACGGATGCTGTCTGCATCAGTCAGCTGTGCGAGCAGTCCTCTTGCCTGAAGCTCCTCATAAACTCCCATCTTGTTTCCTCTCTCTGTTTCCAGTATTACACCGGTGTAACACCGGTTCTGATGATCCCGTAATTTCAAACAGACATAAGTATACAAATCGCACTGTAAAAAATCAAGTCAGCCCGGACAGATGATTGCCTGCGCCGGTGAAATCGATTATACTGGCTGACAGACATTTTCCACCTGTGCGGTTGGATCACTATCGTGATCCAACCCCTCTACCCTCATTCGCAAAACCCGCGCTTCGCAAAGCTCAGCGCT
>CAJOQO010000154.1 GCA_905236545.1 uncultured Lachnospiraceae bacterium | reverse complement strand
GTCACTCGTGCAAATGTAATTGCACGAGTGACAGGCACTTGTTCACCGGCCCATATTTGTCATAAGAATCATCTGTACCCGGGGCTGTTTTTATGATTTAATAAAAGTGCAGCCCGGTATCGGCGGCAGGTATGCGGGTGCATTATGGGAAAGGAGGTCATGAAGTATGACCACAATTGAGTTGCAGAAGATGGCGAACGAAGTTCGCAAAGGCATCGTGAATGCGGTCCACGGTGCGAAGTCCGGACACCCGGGCGGATCTCTGTCCGCTGCGGATGTGATGACGGTTCTTTACTTTGATGAGATGAATATCGATCCGCAGGATCCTGAGAAGGCGGATCGTGACCGCTTTGTTCTCTCGAAGGGCCATGTCGCGCCTGCGCTGTACAGCACGCTGGCGAACAGAGGCTATTTCCCGGTAGAAGAGCTGAAGACGCTCAGACATCTGGGAAGCCGTCTGCAGGGGCATCCCTGCATGCAGGATACCCCGGGCCTCGATATGAGCTCCGGTTCCCTGGGACAGGGCATCAGCGCCGCGGTCGGCATGGCGCTCTCCGCGAAGCTTTCCGGTGAAAGCTGGAGAACCTATACCCTGCTTGGCGACGGTGAGATCGAGGAAGGACAGGTATGGGAGGCTTCCATGTTTGCAGGCTTCCATAAGCTGGATAACCTGTGTGTGATCGTGGATAACAATAATCTGCAGATCGATGGCCCGATCACGGAGGTCTGTTCGCCGTATCCGATTGACAGGAAGTTTGAAGCGTTTAATTTCCACGTGATCAATGTCGAGGATGGCAATGACATTGAGCAGATCCTCGCTGCGTTCAGGGAGGCGCGCGGGACGAAGGGACAGCCGACCGCCATTATCCTGAAGACGGTCAAGGGCAAAAATGTGTCATTCATGGAGAACCAGGCCGGATGGCATGGAAAAGCGCCGAACGATGAGCAGTATGCGGTTGCGATGGAAGATCTGAAGAAAGTGGAGGAAGCATTATGCCGGAAGTGAAGAAGATTGCGACCAGAGCCTCCTACGGCAGCGCGCTCGTAGAGCTTGGCAAGGAACATGAGAATCTGTATGTGCTGGACGCGGACCTTGCGGGTGCGACCCAGACAGGCATGTTTAAGAAGGAATTCCCTGAGCGCCATATTGACTGCGGAATCGCTGAGGCTAATATGATGGGAATTGCGGCCGGCATGGCGACGACGGGGAAGATTGTGTTTGCGTCAACCTTCGCGATGTTTGCCGCGGGACGCGCGTTTGAGCAGGTACGCAATTCCATCGGTTATCCGCACCTGAATGTCAAGATCGGAGCTACCCATGCATCGGTCTCTGTCGGTGAGGACGGCGCGACCCACCAGTGCAATGAGGATCTTGCGCTGATGCGTACGATCCCTGGGATGGTGATTCTCAATCCGTCGGATGATATTGAGGCGAAGGCTGCCGTCAGGGCCGCCTATGAATATGTGGGCCCGGTTTATCTGAGATTTGGCAGAGCTGCGGTTCCTGTGATCAATGACCGCCCGGACTATCAGTTTGAGATCGGAAAGGGCGTCCTGATGCGCGAGGGCAGGGATCTGACGATCGTGGCGACCGGGCTGTGCGTGAGCTCCGCGCTCGAGGCGGCTGAGAAGCTTGCGGCGGACGGAGTGAGCGCGGAGGTGATCAACATTCATACGATCAAGCCCCTGGATGAGGAGATCGTGATCAACAGCGCGAAGAAGACCGGCAGGGTTGTGACGGTCGAAGAGCATTCGATTATCGGCGGCCTCGGCGGTGCGGTCGCGGAAGTGCTTGGTGAGAAGCTTCCGACAAAGATGATGCGTATCGGTGTGAGAGATACCTACTGCGAATCCGGAACGGCAGCGGCGCTTCTTGAGAAGTATCAGCTTGACGGAGCGGGCGTATATGCGCAGATCAGTGCATTTTTGAAATGAGGCCGCGAAGCGTAACTATATGACGTTACCGTGAATCGTAACGATTCAGAACAGCCCCGGGAACGCTTTGGATTCTCCGGGAGGGTACCGGAAAAACAAAATAGGACGAATGATGACCTGGGCTTTCTGCGATGTTTCTCTTTCACAGAAAGCCCTCTTTTGCAGCGCGCGCGGTTTTGCGCGCGACAGCGCTCAAAGATCTTCCACCTGTGCGGTTGGATCACTATCGTGATCCAACCCCTCTACCCTCATTCGCAAAACCCGCGCTTCGCAAAGCTCAGCGCT
>CAJOQO010000153.1 GCA_905236545.1 uncultured Lachnospiraceae bacterium | reverse complement strand
GGAAAGGACAGAGGAACATGAGAGGAAAGACGATCAGTCATCCTGGAAGGGTGTGGAAGCTTCGCATGCTTTTGTACCTGATCTGTTTCGTTCTCCCGGCGGCCTGGATACTGCGGACAGAGGATGTCTTCAGTATGGAGACGGATACGGACTGCACCATCTTCCTTTATATGTGCGGATCCAACCTGGAATCGGAGTACGGGCTCGCTTCCGAGAACATCGAGGAGCTTCTGGAGGCTGAGATCCCGGATCAGGTGAACGTCATCATCGAGACCGGGGGAGCGTCGAGATGGTGGAGCTCTGAATGGATCGAGGAGGATAAGCTGCAAAGATACATGATCCGGAACCATCAGCTTGAACTGCTCATGGAGATGGACAATGCGAGCATGGGCAGCGCGCCTGTCCTTGGTGATTTCCTCCGATGGGGGCAGGAGAATTATTTCTCAGACCGGAACATCCTTGTCCTGTGGGATCATGGCGGAAGTTCCGCGGACGGTGTGTGCTATGATGAAAACTTCGGATATGACTGTCTGAACCGCACGGAACTGAAGGAAGCGTTTGATCAGGCAAACCTTCCGAAAAGGTTTGACCTGATCTGCCTTGACACCTGCTACATGGCTAGTCTTGCGAACGCCAGACTCTTTTCGGACTACGGCCGTTATATGACGGCATCCCAGACCATCGTTCCCGGTCCGGGAATGGACTACAGAGTACTGGCTGAGCATGCAGCCGGAGCAGACCTGGAGGAGCTGGGCAGGGAGCTGTGTGATACCTTTCTGGCAAAAAACGAGGAGTCCGGCAGGGAAGACGAAGCGCAGCTTGCTTTCTTCGATCTGGACGCCGCGCAGGGTCTGATCGACGCAGTGGACCAGGGCTTTGGAAAACTGAAGGATCTGTATGAAAAAACAGGCGACAGCTTCGGACTCTTTGCAGGAGCTCAGCTGTCCCGTGTTGCAGGTTCCGGAATAAAGGCCAATGTGATCGATCTGATGACGCTCGTGAATGCCCTGTCTCTCCTGGACTGGTCCAAACAAAGAGAACAGATTCAGGCCCTCCTCGATGCGATGGTTCTCTATCAGGCGTGCGGGGTCTATGCCAACATGAACGGCGTTTCCATCTACTATCCGCTCAATTACAAGAAAGAACAGCTGGAGGCGTACACGTCTGCCACTCCGGTGAAGCATTACGGCTTGCTGCTTTATGAGATCTATGACAATCTTCCGGATGTGATGATTGCCTTCAAGGATGCCGGGAGCATCGGTGAGGAAGGCACATTTGACATGGAGATGACGGAGGAGAGCCGGGAGTATCTTCGAAGTGTCGATCTGAGGATCTGGAAGGAAGTTGAGGTGATTCCGGGCACATATACCCTGCTTGCGGACAATGAGGTAGATACCTATGCAACCGGCCTTGACAGGAGACTGTCTGACCTCCAGGTAAGCAGCAGTGTGGATGGAGAAGCCTATGCCCTGGGATCTCATTTTCTGCTTCTGAGCGTCTATTCGATGCCGCGGACACAGGTGTATACCGCGCCGGTGTGCGTAAACGGTGAGGATACCAGCTATTCCTTCGTGATGGTGGAGTCTTTGTTCAAGCGGCGGCGGAGGATCATCTATACCATGCTGGGCAGTCTTTTCGATGAAAACGGCCTGCCGTCCAGAGAGGTCGGACATCTGAAAAGCGGAGACAGGGTCGCGGTTTACGCTGCCTCCGACGAGACAGGGAAGAACCGGATCCTGGAGGATGAATTCACCATCGATGACGAGGACATCGAACCGGAGAAGATCCCCCTCCCGGCGGGGAGATACCGCTGCCAGTATGTTGTGACCGATATCATCGGCAGGAAAACCGGATCTGATTACTGCATCTTTGAGATCACGGATGGGGATGAGGGAAGACAGGTTCAGCTGACGGAGATACAGAAGAAAACGGAGTAAACGTAGTTTTTCATAAGAAAGGAGCTGACATGAAAAAGAGATCAGGAAGAATCGTCACCTTGCTTGCCGCGCTGAGTACGGCAGTTGCCCTGAGTGTTTCCACATTCGCAGCGGTTCCGGATCAGAAGCCGGACCTGATTCTTAAGGCTGCACAGACGCAGGAGCGCAATTCCGGGGAGAATTATATCAGGATTCTTTCCCCATCGGATGGAGAGGCTTTTTATCAGGGAAAGGAAATATCGTACAGTGTTAATGTGTCCGGATGTTATTCGGACTATATGACGAGACCGTATATCACGTTTGTTTTGGAGACGCCGACGAAGAACTGGCATGTTAAGGACTATACCTTCCCGAAAGATCTCGCAGATGGAGAAAAGGGAATATTTAAAGGCACGATCGAAACGGAGCGTCTTTCCCCGGGTACTTATTACTTTGGCGTGATGAACTGGCCGAGCAGAAATGGGACGAGACTGACGCAGGAAGAGGTTAAGAATGAAAACGTGCAGGTGCCCTTGCTGGCGGTTGAAATAGAGATCAAAGAGCACAGCACACACATCTGGGACAGCGGAAAGGTCACGAAGCCGGAGACCTGTACGGAAGCAGGGGAGAAGACCTTCACGTGCACGCTCTGCGGTAAGACCAGAACTGAGGCGATCCCCGCGGGTCATATATGGAATTCCGGATCCGTCATAGTTGCTCCTGACGTTGGAGAGGCCGGCGTTATCACCTATACCTGCAAGAGATGCAAAGCGAAGAAAACAGAAAAGATCCCTCCTTTGAAAGCGACGATTAAGAAGGTACCCGCTTCTGTAAAGGTCAAAGCTGCGAAAAAAGGATCACTCACTGTCTCCTGGAAGAAGCTCAGCAACGCAAAGAAGGACAAAAAGCTCCTGAAGCAGATCAAGGCCATCCAGATACAGTATTCTACCGACTCGAAGTTCAAAAAGAACCGCAAGTCCTGGACGATTGGAAAGAAAAAGACCAGTGTCTCCCTCCAGAAGCTCAAAAGGAAAACCACATATTATGTCCGTGTGAGGTATATCGGTAACGGCAGTGCTTCGAAGTGGAGCAAGACGAAGCGCGTGAAAACCAGGTAACATTGTGATCAGGTGATCGGTGACTCTGATCAGCGCGATACACGGAAGATCTGATTGTAAAGCCCGGACATCGCATCCGGGCTTTCTTTTTTTCCGCAAAAGGGTTCCTGAGGATGATTATTATGGCATCACTCCATCGATCCCTCTTTAATATGCTTTCTGTCAGCGTAGCTAGTAAGAATCAGCGTCAGGGCGCCGTCGCCCGTCACATTACAGGCGGTACCGAAGCTGTCCTGGAGCGCGAAGATCGCCAGCATCAGGGCTGTTCCGTTTTCGTCAAAACCGAGAATGCCGGTGATCAGGCCCAGCGAAGCCATGACGGTACCTCCCGGCACCCCCGGCGCGCCGATCGCAAAGACACCCAGAAGGATCACAAAAAGGATCATGGTTCCGGGAGCCGGCAAATGTCCATAGAGCACTTTGGAGACGGTCATTACGAAAAATACCTCAGTCAGCACGGAACCGCACAGATGGATATTGGCAAAAAGAGGAATCCCGAAATCCACCATGTCAGAACGCAGGTTTTTGCTCTTGTGGGCACATTGCAGCGCAACAGCCAGAGTGGCTGCGGAAGACATGGTTCCGACGGCTGTCAGGTAAGCAGGCCCATAGTGGCTCAGCACCTCGATTCCGGAACGGTGCGAGTAGAGGGATGCGCTCCCGTAAAGGACAGCGAGCCAGATGAAATGACCGGCCAGAACAATCACGATGACAAGCAGGAAGATCGGAAGCTGCTTCGTGATAGAACCTTCCCAGGACAGGCAGCAGAATGTGGATGCAATGAAAAAGGGCAGAATGGGAATGATGATTCTTTCCACGATGACCAGAACCATCATCTGGAACTCCTGAAGGACATCCGAGACTGTGGAAGCCTTCGTCCAGACGGCAGCGACCCCTGCCAGGATGGAAAAGACCAGGGCTGACATGACGGGCATGATCTGCGGAATATCCAGCTGGAAGGCTACCTCAGGGAGGGCTCTGAGCTCCCCGGCGTCAGAGGCGATGGTCATATGCGGGATCAGAAGAAAGCCTGCGCACATAGACATGCATGCGGCCAGGACACTCGAAACGTAAGCGATCAGGATGGCTACGGAGAGCAGGCGGGTTGCGTTGCTGCCAAGCCGGGTTATGGATGGGGCGATAAACCCTATGATGATCAGTGGTACGCAGAAGGAGATCAGCTGGCCCAGGATGTATTTTATAGTGACGATGACCACCATGACGCTCCTGGGCAGTACAAGCCCCAGCAGAATACCGATAACGATTCCTGCCAGGAGCCGGAATGGAAGGCTCTTTACGATTTTCATTTGGATTCCCCTTTTTTCATAATCTTATTATCCCTTTACGCCTCCGCTCGTCAGGCCGGAAGTCAGATGCTTCTCGATCGCCATGAACAGAATGACCACCGGAACCGTCGCCAGGAGAGACGCCGCGAACAGGTATTGCCACTCGATCATGTTGAAGGATGAAAACTGCGTGATTCCGACCGTGATCGGCCGTTTGGCCGCTGTCGAGATCAGGACGGTGGAGATGGTATATTCGTTCCACGCGTTGATGAACACGAAGATCAGAGTCGTGACAATACCCGGCGCCGCCATGGGCAGCAGGACACGGACCAGGGAACCGGTCGTGGAACACCCGTCGATCCTCGCGGCCTGCTCCATCTCCGGGGAAATCGCGATAAATGTCCCTCTGAGCAGCCAGATCGCGAAAGCCTGGTTGAACGCCGCATTGATAAAGATCAGTCCCGGGATCGAGTCGCTCATGTGCAATGTGTTCATCAGCTGGGAGATGCCGATCAGGAGCACCACGGGCGAGAACATCTGGCTCATGATAACGAAGCCAAGGAATGCTTTCTTTCCCTTGAAGTTCATTCTCGCCATGGCGTAGGCGGCCGGGATCCCGCACAGCATGGCCAGGGCTGTCGCCCCACCCGCGATCATCAGGGAATTCAGGAGGAATCCCGGGACTCCCCGGTGAATGATATCCGACAGGTTGCTCCAGATCCACTTCGTCGGCAGCAGGTGCAGGAAATACATATCCAGCGTCTCTGCGTTGGAGCGGAATGCCGTGATGAACATGACGTAGTACGGATACAGTGTCACCGCGCAGACTGCGATCACGAACGCGTACAGAAGAACCCGGAGGACCGGTTTCTTCACATTCCCGAACCGGAGCCTCACTGCTGCAACCGCCAGGAGCAGGAAGCACAGCATCAGAAGCCAGACCGCCGGGCTGTGGGATACCGACAGGTTGCCAAGCGCCTGACCGATCCCTTCTCCCATGTCTCCATGGAACAGGAAAGCGTCCATCTTCGAAAACAGCGCGTCCCTGCCCTCCGTCACAAGCTCCTCGTTGTACAGCCTGATCTTCCTCCAGAACAGATAGTTGTTCATCAGGAGAAAGACCGGCGTCAGGATGATACCGGCAAGCAGAAGCCAGCAGGAAACGTCCAGAAGCAGACGGCTTTTCCGGTCAGCTTTTCCTGAAGAAGCAGTTCCCGCGGGATCTGTCTTCCGGTTTTCCCGGCGCGGATGGGAAACGGACCTCCCGCCTGCGGTTACGCAGGCCGCGCAGAAAAGGGAGAGCACCATACAGGCCGTCATGATCCACAGAACCGGCGAAGAGGGAAGCCCTGCAAAGAGAAATGACCAGAGATTCTTTGAAACAGTCTGCGTGATGGAGAAAGCCACCAGAGACGTTTCCTCTCCTTTGGAATTCGTTCGTGTGGTCACCGCCTCCTCTACGTTAACATCCATTCCCTGCGCGCGGAACTCCTCCGCCGCAGCGTCCACCTCAGCGCGTACTTCCTTATAGGTGTCATCCCCCACAAATGTGTTGGCCGACTTTTTCGTGTACACATTTGCCGTAAAATGATACAGCGGCAGGCTCATCAGGATCAGAGCAAGAAGCAGCCCGGGAAGAAACCAGATGAGAGAGAGCCGGTTGTTCTTTGCAGGATCAGCCTTCATCACTGCTCCTCCTCCTTCCTCATCACGACGGTCATGTAGATACCGGCGCAGATGCACAGGATCACAAACCCGATTACGGACAGTGCGATGGCTGGCCCTTTCTTCCGGTCATAAAAGCTCAGCATATACAGGTAGGTGATCATGGTATCCGTTTTGTTGGCAGGCGCACCCTTCGTCATGGTGTAGATGATCGGAAAGGAATTGAAGACATAGATAATGTTCAGAACGGTGCTCACGGAAAGAGCCGGTTTTACCAGAGGCAGCGTGATGCGGAACAGCTTGTCCCAGAAGCCTGCCCCATCGACGATGGCGGATTCATACAGGGATTTGTCGATGGACTGCAGTCCTGACAGTACGCAGAACGCGACGAAGGGAACCGTGACAAAGATTCCCACGGCGCATTCCCAGACAAACTCAACCTGGTAGGAAGAGCGCCAGTTCATCGCTTCCTTGATGATGCCAAGGTTCAGAAGCACATTGTTGAGGCTTCCGTATTCATATTTGATGATATAGTTCCACACGGAAGCCTGAATGACGAGAGAAGTGGCCCAGGGAAAGATCAGGATGGAGCGGGCTGCCTTCCGGCCAAAGAACTCCTGATTCAGTACAAGCGCGATGATGATCCCAAACAGGGTGGATAATCCGACGACCGAAACCACCCACCAGAAGGTATTGATCATCACCGTCCTGAAAGCCGGCAGATTCACGGCATCCACATAATTCCGGATTCCGTTGAAGCCTCCCGGTACGCCTGACTTGGAAATCTCGCTGAAGGACAGCCGGAAGACGATCGCAATCGGGAAAACCACAAATACTGCAATCAACAGGATACTGGGCAGAAGCCACAGGTATGGTGTCAGTTTGTTTTTTCGTGATCCGGTATTCAAGATCAGTCCCTCCCGGCACGCCTCCCGCAGCGAAAGCTGCGGGAGGCGTGCATAACAACATATCTCATCTATAAACGCATGTTTTTCTGCTGATTATATCTGACCATACGGATGTCAATCGATATGGCTGCTCAGCCTTCCAGGCTCTCCTGCAGAGCATCCAGCTCGTCTTTGATGGAAGCGCCGGTCAGCGCATTCTGCTCGGCGGCGATCACGCCCTGCTTCACCTGATCCCACTCCGCTTTTGCGGTCGGATAGAACTGGCATCCGCCCAGGACATCGAGCCATGCTTCAAAGGACGGATCCTGTTCGACCAGAGCCTCAACCGCGGAATTGACTGCCGGCAGGAAGCCTTCCATGCTGACCCAGCCGACATAGTTTTCCGGATCGTAGAAGAACTTCAGGAACTTGCCGATGGCTTCATTCCGGGCATCCTGATCCTCTGCCGTATCATCCCTGAACGCCATTACGCGGTCCATGACGCCGACGGAGGAAGATTCCTTTCCGTCAGCAGCCGGGATCCCGACAGTGACCATGTTGATGTCGCCGCCCTTGTCCTCCACATAGGTGGGAAGCTGGTTGGGAGCGATCAGCATGGCCAGCTTGCCGGCAGCGAACATATCCTGAAGATCATAACGTGTCTGGGTAGCCGGATTCGGATTGGTGAAGCCTTTGTCAACCAGCCCCAGCGCGTATTCGATGGCTTCGACGTTCTCATCGGTATTGAGGGCCCATTCGCCATCCCCGTCCACGAATCCGCCGCCGTTGCCCCAGGTGTAATAGGCGAAGGCCGCCTGTCCTTCGTCTGTCGTCATGTCGATGCCCCAGGGATAGATCTCGCCGTCATAGTAATCGATGATTGCCTGGCATGCATCCTCCAGCTCGGACCAGGTGGCCGGATAGTCGATTCCGACCTCCTCAAAGATGTCGGCGTTGCAGAACAGCGCACGGGCGGAAGCCAGATCCGGCACGGCCCAGACGGTGTCATCAATCACAGACTGCTCGATGAAAGACGGGAAAAAGTCTTCGTACAGGTCATCCGGACAATAGTCGGAAACCGGCAGGAGCAGACCGTCATTCGCATAGTTGGCAAATACGTCGATATTCAGGATATCCGGCGCGTTGTCGCTGGCAATGCGCGTGTCGACTTCCGTATAGACGTCATTCCATGAAACGACATCCAGATTCAGCTTAATGTCAGGATTCTCCGCTTCAAATTTCTCAACGAAATTCGAACCGTCCATACCGCTGCCAAGGAACCAGTCATTGGTGTTCGGCCCGTACTGGCAGATAATGACATCCAGCTCTACATCCGCATACGCTGCGAATGCCATGCCGGCAGTCAGAATCGCTGTCGCCGAAGCCATCATCGCGAAACGAATTGATCTTTTCATACAAGCAGTCCTTCCTTTCTATCTGTGTTTTTGTAAGAAACTAACAAAAACATTGTAGGATACAAAGCTTTCCGTGTCAATGATAAGCAGGTGAATGAGTCTGCCGCTCAGGAATCCCTGTGGCCTGCCCGGGAAAAAGAAATTGCATCATACGCTTTCCATAGATTATAATAAGTTATTATTCCACCTGTGCGGTTGGATCACTATCGTGATCCAACCCCTCTACCCTCATTCGCAAAACCCGCGCTTCGCAAAGCTCAGCGCT
>CAJOQO010000152.1 GCA_905236545.1 uncultured Lachnospiraceae bacterium | reverse complement strand
TTGCGTCTGCAGCTGCGCATTTTCCTCGCGCAGAGCCGCCGCGTCAGTCATATTATCGGAAAAACCGGACAAAAAGAGCCCGAACTGATTCATTCCCTTCTGGATCGGCGTGACGATCATCCCGGTAAAGCCTGTGACGGGACTTGTGACGGAAGACCCGACGATCGAGATTCCGATCAGCACGATACAGATCAGAGAAAGGATGATCAGGGTCGTCTTCCCCTGCTTGCGTTTTTGATTCATACGAAGTTACCTCAGGTGTTTTATTGTCTGGGCGAGCGCATCAGCTGATGCAGTTCCTTCTGATTGATCATCGTAACCAGTCCGCGGATGGTGGAATTCTTCGGATCCTGGATATGATAGACCGGAAGGGAGACTTCCTTCTGCAGGTACATGGGCAGATTCTGGATCAGCGATACTCCTCCGGTCAGAAAGATTCCCTCCCGGAAGATATCCTGGCGCAGCATCGGCGGCGTCCGGTCCACGACCTGACGCACCTCGTCCACGATGCGGTCGATGGCCGCCAGCACAGCGACGGAAACGGCAAGTGCAGGAATCATGTCGGATTTCGGCAGTCCGGAAAGCGTGTGTATCCCGAAGACCTTCTGCTCCAGACGCGGTCCGTTGATCATGAATGCAAGATTGTTCTTGAGCTGTTCCGCGGTCCGCCTTCCGATATTGATATTAAACTTCCGCCTTACCATGGTGACAATGTCTTCATCCAGCGTGAATCCGCCTTCCTTCAGCGTTCTGCCGATGATGACCTTACCGTCGGAAATGACCGAGATTTCGGTGGTATCCGCACCGATGTTCACAATCATGTGTCCTTCCGGCCCCAGAACGGGAAGCCCGATGGATATGGCATCCGCGATTCCCTTGTCGACGAGATGAATCCTTCCGGGGCTGAGCGTTGAATTGCAGACATTATAAAAAGCGCGCTGTTCCACAGGGGTTACCTGTGACGGCACCGCGATACAGATTCCCGCGCTTTTCTGGGAAAATGTGGTAAATCTACGAAGCGTGTACGTGATCACATGCTCCATGTCCTCAGCGGAGGCGATGACGCCTCCTGTCATCGGACGAATCACCTGGACGGATGTCGGATTCTTTTCATACATGTCATACGCGTTGTTCCCGACGGCAAGAATCCTTTTGCCGCGGCGCGCAATCATGTTCCGGCTCTCCATAAACTGCTGTCCGCTTTTGTCGCGCAGCTTCAGAGTATCCGTCCCCAGATCGACTCCGATCATATTTGTAAAAAACATGTACCCTGTTCAGCCCCTTATTCTTTATCATCCGCGCTGTGAGGATCACCGCCTTTCACTGCACGGACAGGATCTCTCCCATTCAGGATCTCCCCACTGCGCGGTCAGGATCCCGCCGTTTTCCGGCGTCATGCCGATCCCTTCAGCCGGCCTGCCGGAGCAGCCGTGACTGCCGCATACTGACATAGGCCCGGTCTCCGATCACAATATGATCCAGGAGAGGAATCCCGATCAGTTCTCCTGCGTCCTGAACCCGGGCTGTGATCTCAACGTCTTCTGCGGACGGAGCAGGATCACCGCTTGGATGATTGTGCAGAAGAATCACCGACGCGGCTCTGTGCGCCAGCGCCTCGACAAAGATTTCTCTCGGATGCAATACGGCCGAATTGACTCCTCCCCTCGAGATAATCGCTCTGCTGAGCAGCTTCCCCTTGCTGCTCAGGCACAGAACCATAACGATCTCCTGGCTCTCATGCCGCATCTGCTCCATATAGTAGGAGCCGATCACATCCGGATTGTTGTAGATCAGCTGGTCTTCCGCACCGATCTTTGCCTGGGCGATCCTGAGAGACAGCTCGGCAATGCACCGGATCTGGAGTGCCTTCACTCTTCCGATCCCATGGATCCGGAGAAGGTTTTCCATCGAGACCTGATGAAGCCGGGCGATCCCTCCGCTCCCCAGCATACGAAGGATGTTCCGGCTCATCTCAAGCGCGCTGACTCCCTCCGCGCCGGATCGCAGTATCACCGAGAGAAGCTCCGCGTCACTTAAAGTTCCGGGCCCAAAGCGTTCACACTTCTCATAGGGCCGCTCTTCTCTGGGAATGTCACTGATCCTGCCGGTTTTGCTGATCCGGCGGTTGTTTTCGCTGCCGCAATTGCCGCTGGCGGTATTGCCATCATGGCTGCCGCTGCAATCGTTTATGCTGCTGTTGATCCCGTTTGTTTCGTTTGTTTTCATACGCAATCCTGTGCGTACTCTCGAACGTATTCTACATGATTCACAGCGTTTGTTCAAGAACCGCATTGTTCAGTGCTCAGGAACCCTGTAATGTATGCCCCGGCCTGCGGATGGCTTCCCCATCGCAAACCTGTAGCCCACTCCGGCTGAGCTCTTTGCCGACTGCGATCGGGCGTCC
>CAJOQO010000151.1 GCA_905236545.1 uncultured Lachnospiraceae bacterium | reverse complement strand
CCCTTCCGTGTCCGTGGAAGGGATGTCCTTCCCGATCCGGATCTCCTCCAGCAGATCATCCAGCATGGCTGTGTTCCTGTCAGACGCGAACCATTCCGCGTAAGCCTTTGCCATGACCGCTCCGACTCCTTCGATCCGGCTCAGCTCCTCCTCACCGGCCCGTCTCGCCCGTTCGATGTCCCCGCCGAAGAAACGGCTGATCACCTTTGCGTTTGCCACTCCGATATTCGGTATTCCAAGCGCGTACAAAAGCCGCGGCAGAGTCGTATCCCGGGCCTTCTCGATATTCTGTTCCAGATTGTTTTCGCTCTTTTCACCGAAGCCTTCCATGGCTATGATCTCTTCACGACGCCCGGCAAGGCGAAACAGATCTGCAAAGGTATGGATAAAGCCTCTTCCGATGAACTTCTCCAGCGTCATCTCCGACAGCCCCTCAATGTTCATCGCATCCCTGGAAACAAACTGAGTGAAGGAACGGATCTTTTTTGCGGCGCAGTCCGGATTCTCGCAGACAAGCGTCTGTGTCCCGGACGTATGATGGAGAACCGCGGGCATCCCGCAGGCCGGGCAGGTTTCCGGTACCCGGATCGTATCCGACTGTGTCAGGTTTTCCGCGATCTGAGGTATGATCATGTTCGCCTTGTACACACTGATCTGATCGCCTGTCCCCAGCTTCAGGGCACGGACGATGCTGACATTGTGCACGCTCGCCCGGGTCACTGTGGTTCCTTCCAGCTCCACCGGCTCAAACACAGCCACGGGATTGATCAGTCCGGTTCTGGAAGGACTCCATTCGATCCCGGTCAGGCGGGTAAGCGCCTGCTCATCCTGCCACTTAAACGCGAGGGAAGCTCTCGGGGACTTTGCGGTATTGCCCAGGGAATCGCCATAGGAGATATCATCATAAAGGGCGACAAGCCCGTCCGACGGGATCTCGAAGGTCCTGATCTTCTGCTCAAAATAATGGAAAACGTCGTCCAGATTCCGTTCATCCGCGACCCGGTATTCCACCGTCTCAAACCCCTGCGCGCGCAGGAAGGCAAACTGTTCCTGTCTTGAATTCCGGAAGTCCACCCCATCCGCCTTTACCAGCGAAAATGCGTAAAATCTCACTCTGCGCGCTGCCGTCACCTCGCTGCTGAGCTGCCGTACCGATCCGCTGCAGAGATTGCGCGGATTCTTATACAGGGCAGCGCTCTCGCCAAGGGATTCGTTGATCTTCTCAAAGTCCGGATAAGTGATAACGGCCTCCCCCCGAAGGGTCAGCTCTCCCGTGTAGGCAATCTTCAGTGGAATGTTCCGAAAGGTCCGTGCATTCGCTGTGATAACGTCACCGACCAGGCCGTTTCCTCTTGTGACCGCCTTCACCAGTTCCCCGCCGCTGTAGGTCATAACCACCGTCAGTCCGTCAAGCTTCCAGGAGATCAGCGTTCTGTGATGTCCGATGAATGAGCGCAGCACTTCCCGGTCCTTTGTTTTGGCCAGGGAGAGCATGGGGCTTTCATGAGCTTCCTTCGGAAGCTCATCCACCGCCTCATATCCTACCCTGTGAGTAGGGCTCGATGCAAGGACGATCCCGGTTTCTTTCTCCAGCTTTTCGAGTTCCTCATAGAGCGCGTCGAATTCCAGATTGCTCATGATCTCCCGGTTCTGTGTGTAATACACCCGGCTCGCCTCATCAAGAACACGGACGAGTTCCTTCATACGTTCCAGCCGTCTGTCTTCTGCCATGTCACTCTCTTTCATTCCTTTGAAAACACTCAGATTCCATTGCCGGAAGGCGAAGCACCTCCTTCGCTCTCCAGCAGTGCCTTCAGCTCCCTCAGCTCCGTCTTTGTCAGGGAGCGGTATCGTCCCTCCGGAAGATCTCCAAGCAGGATATTCATGATCCGGATTCTGCGAAGAGCTGTCACCTCATATCCCAGTGTATGGCACATTCTCCTGATCTGACGATTCATCCCCTCCGTCAGAATGATCCGAAAGCGGTTTTCACCGATCCTGCTTACACGGCAGGGACGGGTTCGGCGGTCAAGTTCTTCCAGATAAACGCCCTCTCCCATCCTCCTCAGAAACGAGCGGGTAACCGGGTGATCCACCGTCACCTCGTATTCCTTCTCGTGAAATGACCTGGCTTTCTGGATCCGGTTTGACGCGTCACCGTTATTTGTCATCAGGATCAGTCCTTCTGAGTCCTTATCAAGACGGCCAACCGCAAATACTCTTGGATCAGACGGCACCAGATCAGCCAGAATCGGATCCTGGAAGGTCCGGTCCGTCGTCACAACAACTCCGCGTGGTTTGTTGACCGCCAAAAAGAGCTCTTCCGTTCTTTCCTCCACCCTCTTCCCGCATACCTCAACCAGATCTCCGGGCGTCACAGTCTGCCCCAGAACCGCGCTCACGCCATTCACGGTCACCTTTCCCTCCGCGATCAGCCGGTCTGCCTGACGTCTGGAACATACGCCCTGCGCGCTCAGATATTTATTCAGTCTCATAACCATCCGCTTTTCATTATGATGAATATGCCCGTGAACAGATCGCCTGTTCCGCTGCCGCCCGGACTGCGTCCGGGAGCGTCTTTCATCGATGATCCCTGACAGGTTCTTCCCGTGCAAAAACTGCCGCAAACACCTGCGGCAGTTTTGTCCGTTCCACATGTAAGAGAGATTGGTCAGCGCACGTTCACCCCATGTAAGAAAGATCAGTCAGTGCAAGCTCACCCCATGTTAAGATAGCTGTTTGAAACATACCCGTCTATCGTACTGCCAGTCGCCGGATCTGAGAACGTGATATGCGACCAGTCACCCTCCGACGATACGATGCTGACCTCCTGTCCGGGATAAAGTGTTCCGAGAACCGATCCGTTCGTACTCGCCTCAGAACGGATATTGACATTAGCCGTTGCGGTGGCTTTTCCCTGCGTACCGGTCGTGGAACTGGAGGACACGTCTTCCGTCGATGCCTCGCCGGTCGATCCGGAGCCGTCCGTCCCGTAGTTCTTCACCTGGGAGTCCGCACCCTTCAGCTCCTCGTACTGTCTGTTTACCTCATCGATCAGCGCCTGGACATCCTTGCTCATATTGGACTCGTTGATATAGTCCGTGTAAGCGCTGCGGTCGGAAGAGATCTTCAGATCCGAGCTGTCTGTTTTCAGGATGACAAGCGGGTTCAGAAGCGTAGGGATCCCCGAATCGACGCCGTCCACGCGGCACTCACAGTAAACATAGGCAAGCCATGAGTCGTTAACAGGTCCCTCCTTGGAGTAGGTTGTAATGTTGTCAAAGCTCCTGAACTTCTCATTCAGTGCAAAGGTTTCCTGCTTTACCGTATCGTTCCAGGGCTCGACGATGGTTGCAAGCGTCGCCTCATCCTCGGCGGATACAGCGGTATAATACTTTTTCACAAGATTCAGGATGGGTTCGTCGTTGACGGTCAGACCTTCACCCGCGGCAGGAGCGGAAATCGCCACGGACGCTGCAGCCTCTGAACTCTTCTCATCATCCTGTGACGTTGTCGCGGCAGTTGCCGGCTTTTCTGTACTCTTTTTCCCCGACGAGGATCCCCCGATGAGCCGGAAAATACAGATCCCGATGATAATCACAAGTACTACTGCCAGCCCAAGAAGGACATAACGCAGATTATCCGACAGCCACTCCCTGAAATTATCCAACATGCCAACTCCCCCCCGCTCAATCTGTTTCCTGAAAGTCCCCCGACAGGATCAATGTAACTGTTCTTCATTATAGAATGAAGGTAGTCAAAATTCAAGTAATCAAAGATCAGGTGCACGCTGTTTTTATCTTTGACTTTGGGCACTTCATGTGGTACTATTACGAAGTCCGAAGCATGCATCTGTAGCTCAGGGGATAGAGCAACGGTTTCCGGTACCGTGTGGCGGGGGTTCGATTCCCTCCAGATGCGTTTGAAACCCTTGATTTTACTGGGTTTTTGGCGGTTGGTATCGCAAATGGTATCGCAGTAGGCAGAAATCATACGATTTTCTGCCTATTATTTTTTAGCCTGCCGTTTGCAGTACGACAGGCCCTTCGTGGCACGTCCGATATTTCCCATCCGTTTAAGCCATCCGGCCCGGATCAGACAGCTGTCTCAACTTTCTGCGTCTCTCGCCGGAACCGGTAGATGGTGTTGGACAGATATTCCTCCTCCGACACCTGCGTCCGGTTGATCTCCCGCACCATTTCAGAGAGCGCAGAGGGATCTTCCCACTGCTCAGCCGGTACGATCATGCATTCATGTACGGAACTCGGAAGAATGTAGACGTCTGATTCCAGTCTCCCGGCGATTCCGGACAAAACCTCCGTGTCAGCCATATAGCATGCCCCAAACTGACGTGACCGGTTCGTCAGCACATACAGAGGGGATTCTACGGACTCCTCTTCCAGCGTAATGTCTGAGTATGACTGGGCGCCGCATTTTTCCCCGAACTCCCTCAAAAGATCTGAAATCCGCAGAAAATCCGCAGGGAGCAGACTTCGTGTGTTCTGGCAGGCTTCCTCTTCAATCTCCGACGCATCCATGGAATAAAGATCCAGAAAATCATTCCGAACCATAATCGCTCCCTCTCCCATCCTGTCATTATGCACCATCACATAATAGATCAGGGCAAGATCCAGGAATCTCCTGTGCGGCACATTTGCCAGCAGATCTCTGTTCTTTTCGTAATTGATCAGCCGCCGGACGACCTGTCTGCGGATAATCTCAGGCGTTATCAGTTCTTCCGCACGAATCTGCATAGCAGCCGCCGCGTTATGATAAGTGTCAAGAATCCTGTCCGTCAGCTGGTCCATGGATGCGCCGTCCAGATACCAGCGATAGATGTCATTCAGATAAATATTCGGGCAGACCATATCATCCGGACGGCGAATCATCAGGCTGTCAAGCATCACCCCATTGTTCTTTCTCATGGCATGTGTTTCCACCGTGTATTCGTCCGAGACCCTTTCCCGGATACGCTCTGTAATGGTTTTCAGAAAGTTGCTGTAGTCCATAATCAGAAGAAACCTCCTTTGAAGAATGATGGAAAGATTTGGTATGAAGATCTGGTGTGTTGATTTGATGTGTAGATCTGGTGTGTTGATCTGGTGTGTTGATCTGGTGTGCTGATCTGGTGTGCTGATCTGGT
>CAJOQO010000150.1 GCA_905236545.1 uncultured Lachnospiraceae bacterium | reverse complement strand
TTCTGTTCCCGGTTGTGGGGAAGTTCCCGCTTCGCGGCCATGATCTGAGCTTTGTACTGCCGCTTACAGGCAAGCCTGACGCGTCAGATGCAAAGACTCAGATCGGCCGTGAATAGTAACATAATTGATCATAATATTTACAAAATCAACCAGATAAGGTATTCTGATAGTTGATATCCGGGGAATCCGGAGAGACAGAAATCATATTTTGGAAGGAGCATCTGTTCTATGAAGCGCAGGATCTGGCTGGTATCATTGCTTCTGATATTTGTGCTTGCCATCGGGAGTACCTCTGTTTACGCGGTTACAATCGGAGAACTGCCGGGATGGGAGTCGACCGGGAAGGACAAGGATGACAAATATGAGTCGATGGAGCTGACAGAAGACGGGAGCTACGACACAAAGGATGAGGTCTGTGCCTATCTGGTACAGTATCATCGCCTCCCTTCGAACTACATGACGAAGAAGGAAGCGCGCCTGGAAGGCTGGGAGGGCGGCGCCCTGAACAGGACAGTCAGCGGGAAATGCATCGGCGGAGATGTCTTTGGAAACTATGAACAGCTTCTTCCGGAGAAAGACGGGCGGACGTACCATGAGTGCGACATCGATACGCTTGGCGAATCTTCCCGCGGGGGAAAGCGGATCATCTACTCCGGAGACGATGAGAACGAAGAGTGGAACATCTACTATACGGATGATCATTACGAGACCTTTACACTTCTGTGGGGAAAGGATGATTATGAGTAAAGCTGGTTTGCGGCAGATCCGGCTCAGTCCGGATCATCTTGCCGATCGTGAGAAAACGGCGCTTTTTCTGAAGCAGCAGCTGGGTCTCCCTGACTGGTTCAACGGGAATCTGGACGCTCTTGCAGACCTTCTGGGAGAGGTTTCGGAGGAGACGGTATTTGAGGTGGAGGCAGATCAGGCGGAGCGTTTTGAGGCGGCCGGGTATCCGGCAAAGGTGCTGCGGGTAATCTCGGATGTATCGAAGGACAATCCCGCTGTCCACCTTTATCTGACACAGCGCGATGATCTGTCCGGGGAGCAGCCGGGAGATCAGTAAAACAGGTATCAATTGAAACGATGGGTTCGAAAAAGAAGGATAAGGTTGAGCTGCGCTATTACGATATTCCCCAGAAGGAGGGCGTACTGGCGCTGGCAGGAGATGAATGGCTCCGGGAATATGGGGACGGGATAGATTATCTGCATTTTCATAATCTTCTGGAGATCGGGATCTGCTATTACGGAACGGGCAGCCTGGTTCTTGACAAAAGGGTCGAACGGTTCGGACCGGACATGATCTCTGTGATTCCAAGGAATTATCCTCATACGACGAATTCTGATCCGGGGACGAAAGCACGCTGGCAGTATCTGTTTCTGGAACCGGCGATGCTGCTGCGCGAATTCTTTGGAGACAATGAGATAACACGCAGACGCTTTCTGGAGCTGCTCGGAAGAGACGCGATCTTCGGACCGACTTCACAGTACAAATCCCTGGCATCTGTCGCGGAGCTGATCTTTGACGAGATCGATAAAAAAGGAGCGTTTTATATCGAGAAGACGAGAGGACTGCTCCTGTCACTGCTGTTTGAGATTGCCCGGATCGCGAAAGATGAGGATGAGCCGGATGTTCAGATGCGTACGGGAGTGGGCCAGATTCAGAATGCGCTCAGGTACGTGGAAAAGCATTTTTCCGAGCCGATCCGGATCAGCCGGCTGGCGGAGGAATGCCATATCTCCGAGACGCATTTTCGCAGGCTGTTTTCCGAATATATCGACATGACGCCGATTGAATACCTGAATATGATGAGGGTTCTGCGCGCCTGTGATATGATGCGCTCTTCCAATGATTCCATGTCGACTGTGGCGCTGAACTGCGGTTTTTCCACAGTTTCAACCTTTGACCGCAATTTCAAGCATGTTCTGGGCGTGACTCCCTATCAGTGGAAGAAGGATCCCAAGAACTATGAGAGCCGTCTCCTGGAGGTCAATGTCTCTGTGCGGAAAGGGTGGTAAAGGTATGGAAAACTTCAGATTGTATTTTCCCGATTCCGGCCGGTTTCCCGATCTTCAGCTGAGGCACTGCGGATATGAACGATGTGAGAGCGGGCACAGCTACGGGCCGGCCGTCAGGGGAACGCATCTGATTCATATTATCCTGGACGGCTGCGGGAGCTTTATGGCCAACCAGCAGACCTGGCATCTGCATAAGGGCGGCGGGTTCCTGATTCTTCCGGATCAGCAGACCTTTTACAAGGCGGATGAGAAAGACCCCTGGACCTATTTCTGGATCGGCTTCGATGGGAAATACGCGGACGAAGTGGTACATGATCTCGGACTGGGAAGGGAAAGCCTGGTCTTTCACAGCTCGAGGCCGGATCTCCTGAAGGAGGTAGTCCGTGGGATGCTTACCAACAGAGAGATCAACCGGGCGGCGCAGTATATGAATCAGAGTCTTCTGCTTCGTTTTTTTTCACTCCTCCTGGATGACATGGAGGTTACGATCGGTTCGCCGACCGGACAGAACCGGATCGTATCGCAGGCTGTCCAGTATATCGAGGACTGCTACAGCGATCCGTCGGTCAGGGTGACGCAGATCGCGAAGATGGTAAACGTGGAGAGAGGCTACCTGTATGCGCTCTTTATGAAGCATCTGGGCCTTTCGCCGCAGGAATATCTGCTGAAGTTCCGCCTGACGAAGGCGACAGATCTTCTGAACCATACGGATACTCCCATCGATAAGATCTCCGTGGACTGCGGTTACCAGGATCCTGTAACCTTCTCCAAGGCGTTCCGGAAAATGTTCGGGATGCCGCCGGGAAAGTACCGTAAGTTCAGTCTGGAGCAGATGCGGATCGTCACACAACAATTTGACGAAAGAACGATCTGATTCCGGTTCCAAAACGGTGATCCCGCGAAAATACCGAAGGATATCTGTGTTGATTATGACGAAAGGAATATCGGGCGAAGCACTGTTTTGCAGGTTTGCAAATATCACATAAAACATTGTATAGGAGATGCTGTATCAGTTGTATGCAGCATCTTTTTCTTGAAAAGGGGAAGGAGAGACAGTTCGTCAGAAATGACATTTTGACATATTGTTCAAACATACTTCCATATCGGAATGGTGAAATAGAGGGTAAAATGTAAAGGATTTGTGGCCTGCTGTGTGCAGTGCAGCTGGCCATGCACTCAGTTATCTTCGTTTCAACCAAGGAGGATGGATTATGAGAAGAGGAACTGCTATCATCACCGCGGCTTCACTTGTAATGGGGCTGACGGCAGGCATGAGCTTCAGCGCATTTGCTTATGATGTGGATGAGCTGAAGGTCGCGATCTGGGATAACAACCAGCTGGCCGGCATTCAGGAGATTGCTGACGAGTGGACGAAGGAGTCCGGCGTGAAGGTTCAGATCGATGTTGTCAACTGGGATAACTACTGGACCCTTCTGGAAGCGGGCGCTTCGGATCAGTCAGGCATGCCGGATGTTTTCTGGATGCATTCCAACGTAGCGCAGATGTACATGGAGAATGATATTCTTCTTCCGATCGATGAGTATGTTGAGGCGGATGACAAGATCGATCTTGCCAACTACTACGAGGGAGTCACGGATCTGTTCACCCGTAAGGACAACGGCATGCTCTACGCGCTTCCGAAGGATCATGATACGATCGCGCTTCTGTACAACAAGGCGATCTTTGACAAGTACGGTGTAGACTATCCGACGGATGAATGGACCTGGGAAGATGTCAGGGATGCGGCGAAGGCGATCACTGAGGCCGGCGCGGATGACGGCGTCTATGGATACGCGATCAACACCTCCAACAACCAGGACGGCTGGTACAACCTTGTCTATGATTACGGCGGAAATATTGTCTCTGAGGATCACAAGTCTTCCGCGCTCGGCAGCGATGAGTCGAAGGCCGGCATGGAGATGATGCGTCAGATTCTTGAGTATGCGGCGCCGCAGACGATGGTTGCCGAGACCGGAACCGATTCCCTGTTCCAGTCGAACGTGATCGGCATGATCACACAGGGTTCCTGGATGATCAACAGCTTCTACACTGCTGAGAGCCACGATGACTACGCATGGGCGATGCTTCCGTACGCGGATGTGAACGGAAACGGTTCCTGCGACGACGGAGAGAGATGGTCGTGCTACAACGGACTTGGCTGGGCTGCGAAGTCTGAGGTCAAGGATCCTCAGGCGGCTTACGATCTGATCTCCTGGTTCTGCCAGGAAGCGCAGCAGAGGAAGCAGGCGGAGCTTGGCGTCACGATGGCCGGCTTCAAGGGCATCTCCGAAGATTTCGCAAATGCATTCCCGGGTATGGATGTTTCCGCATTCACCAGGATCGAGGAAGAAGGACAGCTTTACTTCCGTCCGTACACCAGAAAGACCACTGTCTGGGAAGATGCGCTTCAGCAGCAGGGCGGCATGCTCGACGCATGGCTGGATCCGACCAACCCGGATACGATGGCGACTGCCTGTGATAACTGCCAGAAGATCATCGAGGACGCAATCGCGGCCGAGTAATCTCTGACTCTACAGACGGATATTGATTCGTATGCAGCGCTCTCTATGGCAATGCAGCCAGAGGGGGCGCTGCTTCCACTCAGGATCTGACATGACAGTTTCTGTGATCCTGCAGGTATCCCTGTTAATCAAAAAGAGAAGGGAGCAGCACAGTGAATAAGAAAAGGATGTCTCCGAAAGAGAAGAATGAGGAGCGCTGGGCATGGCTGTTTGTCGCACCCACGATGATCGGCCTGATTATCCTGAACTTTTATCCGATCTTTCAGACGATCTATCAGTCCTTCTTTAAAACAGGAGACTTTGGCAAAGGCAATATTTTTGTCGGCGTGGCAAATTACCAGACCGTAACGCAGACTGCGGAAACCTGGCAGTCTTTCTGGAACACGATCAAGTATGCGATTATAGAGGTTCCCCTGGGAATCATAATCGCCCTGATCCTTGCGGTCCTCCTGAACAAGAAGTGTGCAGGACGTTCTGTATACCGCACCATCTTTTTCCTGCCGATGGTCTGTGCCCCGGCAGCGGTTGCCATGGTGTGGAAGTGGATGTACAACACCCAGTTCGGCCTTCTGAATAATGTTTTCAATACGAACATCGCATGGATCTCCGATCCGAAGATTGCATGGATCTTTGTCGGAATCATCGGCGTGTGGTCGATCATCGGCTACAACATGGTTCTGTTTATCGGCGGTTTGCAGGATATTCCGGGTGACTTCTATGAGGCGGCCAGAATCGACGGCGCCAGCGAGTTCCGCCAGTTTCTGTCGATTACGGTTCCGCTCCTGAGTCCTACCACCTTCTTTATCGTGCAGACCAGAATCATCGGCGCTTTGACGATATTCGACCTGATGTTCATGGTGATGGACAAAACAAACGTGGCCCTGCCCAAGGTGCAGTCCGTCGTCTATCTGTTCTACGACTACGCATTTATCAAGGGCAACAAGGGCTACGGAGCAACCCTCGTCGTACTTCTTCTCATCTTCATCATGATCCTGACGGTCATCCTGCAGAGGGTTGAGAAGAAGGTCGTATACCATAACTGATCGGAAGGGAGGATAAGTCTATGATAGAAAGTGCTCATACCAGAGACAGGATCCGCCGTGTTCTGAAACATGTCTTCCTGATCATTATGGCTTTCATCATGATCGTACCGTTTGCATGGATGATCCTGACCGCGCTGAAGACCAATCAGGAAGCGATCTCCGTGAATCCGTTCTATATTTTCCCGCAGAACGGATGGCACTGGGATAACTTCGCAACGGTCTGGAAGAGCTATAACTTTATCATTCTGTACAAGAATACCCTTCTGCTGATCTTCTTCCGTGTCGTCTGCGCGGTTCTTACCGCGACCATGGCCGGATATGCGTTCGGCAGACTGAAGTTCCGCGGAAAGAGTATCCTGTTTGCGCTGGTTCTGATCCAGATGATGGTTCCGGCACAGATCTTCATCATTCCGCAGTTCCTGATGGTGTCGAAGCTTGGGATGCTGAACACGACCTTTGGTCTGGTGTTCCCCGGTCTTGTCACCGCGTTTGGAACCTATCTGCTGAAGATCGGATATGAGGGACTTCCCAAAGAACTGGAGGAGGCGGCAGCAATTGACGGCTGCAGCGTTTTCCAGAGATTCTCGAGGATCCTGATGCCGCTTACGAAGAGCTCGATGGTTTCTCTCGGCATCTTTACCGCGGTATTCGCGTTTAAGGATCTGATGTGGCCGATGATCGTCTGTACGAACGCCGATACCACGACGCTCTCTGCAGGCCTTGCAAAGATGCAGGGACAGTACGGCAATGACTATCCGGCGATGATGGCGGCGGCAACCCTGGCGGTTGTTCCGATGGTTATCATCTATGTGATCTTCCAGAAACAGTTCGTGGAAGGTATCGCGACATCGGGAGGCAAGCTGTAAGGAACTGTTCAGAAACAGCTTATGAAAAATGCACAGGCTATTCCGATACAGTACCTGGAAAGGGCCGGAACGAAGATCCGTTCCGGCCCTTTCCAGAAGCCACGTTTTCTGGAATGCTCTGTAAGTGATGTAAGATTTTTCTCCGGGTGTTGCCGGGGAAAAGACAGGCAGGATGCACACATGATTTCTGTACAGTTCCTGTGGGATGGAAGCTGGAAGAGAGAACCGGATGGGAGAAAAGGACAGGAAAAAAAGAGAGGAGCGGCGCAGGGAAGAACTGGCAAAGATCGCGTCTCTTGGAAAAAAGCAGAGACTGCAGTACATCTGGGATTATTACTGGCCGTGGATCGTCGGGATCGGATTCGCCCTTGTATTTGGGATCTGGTTTATCTGGCACAGCGCTACGGCGATCCGGGAGAACTGGTTCAGTATGGTCTTTCCGAATGCCATGACGCGGGTCGGAAACCATTCGAAGCTGTGGGAGGACTATGTCGCTTTTACAGGCTTTGACACCAGCAGGAAAAATGTGCTGTTTGAGGATGAGCTGTATTTTGATCCGACCTCATCCGCCGGGATGAACAATGCTTATTACCAGACCTTTGTCGCCATGATCGAGACGGGACAGGCAGACGCCGTGTGCATGCGCAGAGAGGAGATCGAGGCGCTTGGAAAAAGCGGACGGCTGCTTGACCTGTCTTCCGAACCCTGCAGGGAGCTTTTTGACAGGTATCAGGACCGCCTTGTTTACAGCATACCGTACGATGAGACATACAGTGCGGACCCTGTCCCGGTCGGGGTTGATGTCAGCGACAGTATCCTGATGACGGATTATCATATCTATGAGAACAGCTGTGTCTATTCGATCGGCGCCTATACAAGGAATTTCGACGCGGCCTGCCAGTTCCTGGACTGGATACTGAAGGGAAAAACAGGGCCGGTTGAGAAAAAGACCGCTGGGGCAGAGGCAGAAACGGAGGAAACAGATTGAAGGAAAAAATCCTGGGGATCCTGAGTGAGGAAAGCCTGCTGGGACGGATCACGTCCAGAATCTGGATCCTGTTTGCCTCGAATCTGCTGTTTGTCCTGTTCAGCCTTCCCGTGGTGACGGCCGGTCCCGCGTGGGTTGCGATGTACTACGTCTGCCTGAAAACGCTTCGCGTGGACAGCTCATTGAGCCCGGTCAGGGAGTTCTGGAAAGGCTTTCGAACCAGCTTCCGGCAGGCATTCCCTGCATTTCTGGCCGTTCTGGCTGTCTCGGCTGTTCTGATTCTGGATATTATGTTTGTGTCGCGTACGCAGGATGCCATGCGGCTGTTCCGCTGGCCGGTTTACCTTGTCACGGGATTCCTGCTGATGATTCTCTTCCATGTGTTTCCGGTGATGGCAGCGTTTTCGGATACCTTCAGGGGGCTGATCCGCAACGCGCTGTATTTCGCGGCAAAGAACCCGCTCCGTGCGGTTCTGATCCTTGGGCTGAATGTCGGTCCGATGATCTGGACCTACATGGATGTGGTCAGGATGCCGCTGTATGCATTTTTATGGGCAAGCTTCGGATTCTCTTCCATCGCGATGATCTGTTCGAGGCTGCTCCTGAAGGACTTTGAGCAATACCTTCCCGACATCAGTATCGATGAGGAAGAAACAATGATGGAGGAAAAACATGATTCAATACGTTGAAGGACAGCAGCTGTTTCATCTGACGACTCCGGGCACAAGCTATATCTGTGCATTGGCGGACGGCGAGTGGCTCGGGCATCTTTACTATGGATCGAAGCTGGCTGACACGACAGGGATGGAGAGTGCGTTCCGGCTCAATGAATTCCCGTATTCCCCGAAAGTAAATGAGCGGGATAAGGTTCGTTTCATGCAGGTCTTTCCCTTTGAGTATTCATTCCTGGGAACAGGAGATTATCGTGAGAGCTGTCTGAGCGTGGAAAATGAACATGGACAGAGCGGTGTGGAGCTGAAGTACGTCAGTCATGAGATCATCCCCGGGAAGATTGTTCCTGCGGAGCTTCCCCACACCCGCGGGGAGGAAGGGTGCTGCGATACGCTGGACATTCTTATGAGGGATGATGTTCTCGGTCTGGAGGTACATCTGATGTACACCGTATACCGGGATCTGGATGTGATCGTGAAGAGCGCGAGGATCATAAACAGTTCAGATGCTCCCCGCACGCTGACGAGAGTGCTGTCCGGACAGCTGAATGCCAGGCCGGATTTCGCGCAGGTGCTGACGCTGCACGGCTCCTGGGGAAGAGAGAGAACCATTACCAGACAGAATCTCGAAACCGGGTCGGTCAGTGCGGAATCGATCCGCGGCGTTTCCAGCGCGGAGGATTCACCGTTCCTTGCGGTCCTCTCGCGGGAGACGACCCAGACTGCGGGAGAAATCTGGGGCATGAGCCTGGTTTATTCCGGAAACTTCCTGGCGAAGGCGCAGATTGACCAGGTCGGACAGCTGCGCGGCGTGATCGGCATCCATCCGGAGGGCTTCTCCTGGCCGCTTGCTCCGGGAGAAGCCTTCCAGAGCCCGGAGGCTGTACTTGTATACTCGGACAGCGGGATCGGCGGCATGACACGTACCTTCCATGACCTTTACCGCGAACATCTCATCGAAAAGCGGTGGCTGACCCAGGACAGGCCGGTTCTTGTCAACAACTGGGAAGCGACTATGATGAACTTCGACACCGACATCCTGATCGGATTCGCAAAGTCCGCGAAAGAAGCCGGTATCGATATGCTTGTCATGGATGACGGATGGTTCGGGCACAGGGATGATGACACTTCTTCCCTCGGCGACTGGTTCGTGGATGAGAAAAAGCTGAAGGGCGGACTGAAACGTCTTGTGGATGAAGTGAACGCGATGGGACTGAAGTTCGGCCTGTGGGTTGAGCCGGAGATGATCTGCGAAGATTCTGAACTGTTTCGCGCGCACCCGGACTGGCGGTTTCAGCTTTCCGGCAGAAAACCGGGGGCACTGAGACAGCAGTATGTATTGGACATCACGCGCCCCGAAGTGTGGGAGGGAGTTTACAGCCAGATTAAGGCGGTGCTCTCATCCGCCCCGATATCCTATGTCAAATGGGATATGAACCGTTATCTGTCGGATGTGGGATCTCTTGAGAGAGAGCCGGGATGCCAGGGACAGCTCCTTCACCGCTACGTTCTTGCACTGTACCGGATGCAGGCGCAGCTTCTTGAGGACTTTCCGGAGCTTCTTCTGGAAAACTGTTCCAGCGGCGGTGCAAGATTCGACGCAGGCATGCTTTTCTACAGCCCGCAGATCTGGACCAGCGACGACACCGACGCGATCGAAAGACTGTCGATCCAGGAGGGAACGGCCCTTGTATTCCCGGTATCGACAATGGGGGCGCATGTGTCCGTAAGCCCGAATCAGCAGACGGGCAGGGAAGTTCCGTTTAACACAAGAGCAAAGGTTGCGATGGCGGGAACCTTCGGATATGAGCTGGATATCCGAAATATGGATCCGGAGGAAAAAGCACAGATTCCGGGGCAGGTTGCACTGTTCAGAAAGATCCATCCGGTGAACAGGGAAGGAGACTACTACAGAATCGCGTCTTTTCGGGAGAACCACAGCTATGACTGCTGGATGGTCGTTCAGAAGGACCGGTCTCTTGCCTATATGACTTATGTTCAGGTTCTCGCCGCGCCGAACCGGCCGGGGATCCGCGTACGCATGCAGGGACTTGATCCGGACGCGGTTTATGAGGTGAACTGTGATTATCAGGGAGCGATGGCAGCGCGCAACGGTGAGATGAGCATCGGGCCTGAAACCTCACAGTCTGTGGGCCGGTTCCATGGGGATACGCTGATGAAAGCAGGCATCATCGTGCCGAGGGTCCGCGGCGATTATCAGGCATTGTTATATGAGGTGCGCAGGGTTTGATCCGCACGATGGATCCGAACCGCCATTCTTCCGTCAACATGACGAAGAATGGTTGAAAATGCGAGTTTTATGCATCATTTCGAACACAAACATTGTCTCACTCTGTATATGATAACTAACAGAAACTCCGGTCGTGTGAACAACCGGGAAAGGGTTTAACTGTTTATCTAAGGAGGTTATACGAATGAAGAAAAGACTGATTGCGCTTCTGACTGCAGGAGTACTGGCAGCTTCCATGGTTCCGGTGACCGTGTTTGCGGATGACGCCGACGCTCCGACCGCTGATGTTTCGTCTGAGGACGAGAACACGCTTTCCGTTTACGCATGGGACGCAAACTTTAACATCCCGGCGCTGGAAGCGGCTGAGGCAGATTATCAGAATAACGTGAATCCGGATTTCAAGCTGGAGATCATCACCCAGTCCGGTTCCTCGGATGTCGAGAACGCCGTGACGCTGGCAGGCCAGTCGGGCGATTACAGCAATCTTCCGGATATCGTTCTGTTCCAGGATCACTATTTCCAGCAGTTCTATCAGAGCTATCCGGACGCCTGGGTCGACCTTGCGGACGCGGAGATCGACTGGGATGACTTCGGTGCCGAGAAGCTTTCCTTCAGCACCATCGATGATGTTCACTTCGGCGTTCCGGTAGACAACGGTACGGCGATCATGGCGTACAGAACCGACCTTCTGGAAGAGGCAGGGTACTCGATCGACGATATGACCGGCTGCACCTGGGACGAGTTTATCGAAGTCGGCAAGGCTGTCTATGAGAAGACCGGCAAGTATCTGCTCTGCATGGACGGCTCCGGCAATGACCTTCCGTACATGATGCTTCAGGCTGAGGGCGAGAGCCAGTTCACGGACGGCGAGCCGACCTTTGCAACCAATGAAAAGTACAACCAGATCATCAAGAACATTGTCACGATGATTCAGAACAATGTTCTGTATCTTGGCAATGACTGGTCCGATTACACCGATCAGGCGATCATCGGCGACATGGTCGCAGGCGTTCTGAACGGCAACTGGATCATCCCGACCATGGAGCAGGCAGAAGAGAATTCCGGAAAGTGGGAGATCACCTCTCTTCCGACCCTGGAAGGCGGCGAAGGCTTTGCTTCCAACGGCGGCTCCTCTCTGTATATCACCGGCAACTGCTCCAAGCCGGAGCTTGCGGCGGACTTCCTGGCGAAGACCTTTGGCGCAGGCAGCACCGAGACCTATGACGCTGCTCTGAAGAACGGCGGAGTGATCACCTGCTCGATCTCTGCGGGCGAGTCTGATGTTTATCAGGAAGGCGTTGACTTCTTCAATGGCCAGCCGATCTATGCGGACATCGTGGCGATGGGAGCAAATGTTCCGGTTATTGAGCAGAGCGATTATCACTATCAGGCCCGTCAGTATGTCGGAACCGCGATCCAGAACCTGGTAGCGGCCGGAGAGCCGGATGACGATGCAGTCGCGGCAGCTCTTCAGGATGCACAGGATCAGCTTTCCTTCGAGATGGCAGGCTGATCTCAGAACGATGTACGGGGATCGTACGAAGCATTGCGTAACGAAGGATCTATGCAGCTCCTGCGGTACAGATCCCAGATGATATAATAATCCGGCGGAGATGCCAGATCGCATCTCCGCTTTCTTTTAGAGGGGGAGACAGGACAGTGAATAAGAAAGGCAAAAGCGTGCGGGCAAAGGAGAGGAGAGCCGGATGGATCTTCCTGATGCCTGCCACGATCATGATCCTGATCATGAGCTTCTGGCCCATGATCCAGGCATTTATCACTTCTTTCAAGTCAGGAAAAGGTTCTCTTCTGACATGGGCGAATCCATGGAATTTCAATTACGCGCGTATCCTGCAGGATAAGATCTTCATCACTTCTTTGAAGAATACCTTCCTGTATCTGCTGATCGAAGTTCCGATCATGCTGATACTCGCGATTCTCCTTGCCCAGATCCTGAACAACAAGGATCTGAAGTTCAAGGGACTGTTCCGCACGATGGTATTCCTTCCGTGCGCGACCTCGCTGGTTTCCTATGCCCTGATCTTCAAGTCCCTGTTCGCCACGCAGGGCCTGATCAACCAGGTACTGATGAGTCTGGGGATCATCCATGAAAACATCAACTGGCTGGGGACTGCAGGAACGGCAAAGGCGATCATCATTATCGCGCTGATCTGGAGATGGACCGGATATAACATGGTTTTTTATCTTGCAGGCCTTCAGAATATCGACTACCAGGTTTATGAGGCGGCGAAGATTGATGGCGCGTCTCCCTGGTCAACCTTCTGGAGAATCACGGTTCCGCTGCTCAAGCCGGTTATCGTGATGACTTTCATTATGTCGATCAACGGTACGCTGCAGCTGTTTGACGAGTCTGTCAACCTGACAAACGGAGGTCCCGCCAACGCGACGATCACGATGTCCCATTATGTTTACAATATGGCTTTCGGACAGGGGGTCGGCCACTTCGGCTATTCTTCGGCGATGTCCTTTGTGATCTTCATCATGGTCGCGATCCTGGCATTTATCAATATGAAAGTAGGTGATACGCGTGACTAAGCAGAAAAAGAACCGTTCCATGGTTCAGCGCAGGCTGATCCCGAGCTATGTTTTCCTGATTTTCTGGTCTTTCATCAGCGTATTCCCGCTGTTCTGGATGATCACTGCCGCAACCAACAACACCGTTGACGTTGCCCGCGGCAAGGTCTGGTTCGGTACCTATGCGCTGCAGAATTTCCAGAACCTTCTGGCCGCGCAGCCTTTGTGGAAATCGATGGGGAACTCATTCCTCTATTCGATCGCCCAGACCCTTCTGTGCCTGTTTATCTGCTCCCTTGCGGGATTTGGCTTTGAGCTGTACGCGGATAAGGCAAAGGACAGGCTGTTTGCCTTCCTGCTCCTCGCGATGATGATTCCCGGTGTTGCGACGATGATTCCGCTGTTTACCATGATCTCGAGGATGGGCATGCTGAACAGCGTCTGGGGCTTTATCCTTCCCCAGATCGCAACTCCTTTTATGATCATGATGTTCCGGAACAACAGCCGGAACTTCCCGCCCGCGATCATGGAAGCGGCCAGGATCGACGGGCAGTCGGAAGTCGGCATTTTCTTCAAACAGTATATGCCGATCATGAAGTCAACCTATGCCGCAGCGGCGGTTATCACTTTTATGAATGCGTGGAACGCCTACCTGTGGCCGAAGGTCGTCATGACGGATAACCAGGCGCAGACCATGCCGATGCTGATCGCGAACCTGGCTGCCGGATATACGATCGACTACGGTGTACTTATGATGGGGGTACTGTTCTGTTCGATTCCGACCATGGTCGTATTCTTTGTCCTTCAGAAGCAGTTTGCGGAAGGTATTACCGGGTCTGTCAAGTAACAGTCCTGCGCGGCGATGGTTAAAAAACGGGAGTTCCCGCTTCGAGGCCATGATCTGAGCTTCGTACTGCCGCTTACAGGCAAGCCTGCCGCGTCAGGTACAAAGACTCAGATCCGGCCGTGAACAGAGTAACTTGAAAACAGATGCCATCCCGCTGAGCGGGGTGGCATTCGTATCAGGAGGAGCAATTATGAGTGACTTCATCGTCAATATCATTCACCGTCCGGAGCTTGCGCCGGAATACGCGGAAAAGGTTACCGGGAGCGGGAAGAAGGAGAATATCGGACGGGAAGACCTGAGGGATGAATCGCTGGATATTTTCCGCTTTCAGCAGGAAACAGCGCATAAGAATGGTCTGAAAACAACGATTCAGATGACCTATGCGTCCATGTTTTCCGATGAGGCGGTTGCGCTCGCGAAAGAGCATCATGAGAAGTGGGGGGATGAGATCGGCCTGTCTCTTCTTGGCCTGCCCTGTCCGCAGTTCCGGGAGAAATATCACACAAGGGAATTCTGTATCTGGATGTTTTCCATGGAGGACAAGAAGGCAATCGTGGATGATGTCTTCGGGATGTTCCATGACAGATTCGGTTTCTGGCCGGAATCCACCAGCAGCTATTATCTGGACGCGGATCTGATCAACTATATTAAAACCGCTTATCCGTCTGTGAAATGCGCTGTCGCGACCTGCTGGGAGGAGGGCCCGAAGGCTTATCATACCTGCAACAACTCCTGGTATACGTTTATGGACGGCGGCCCGTGGGCGCCGTGGATCCCATCGAAGCAGAACACGCATGCACCGGCGTCCTGTCCGGAGGAGGATTCGGGGATCGTCGCGATCCCGCACCTTTCCCGCGATCTGCTGGCATGCTATGACGGAAACGGATCGAATTTCGGGACGCATCCGCAGAATGTCCTGCGCGGGATGATCTATGATACGAAAACCTGGGAATTCCCCTATTACTATAACCTTGTGGATCAGTACAGGGCTCTTGCGAAATACAATGACGGATATGCCTACAACATGATGTTCGTAGGTCCGGGGTGGCTGAACCGGATGGGACGCTGGGAGGCTCCGTACGAACTGCTGAAAAAGTCCTACGAGGACGGCCTGGCATATTACGGAGAACTCAGGAAGAAGGGTGAACTGAAGGACATGACGATGTCGGAGTTCGCTGATTATTACCGCAGGAAGAAGAGTTACCTCGAACCGGAATGCGCTCCCTGGAGGGATATTCTCTATGGATCCGACAAGCAGCTGTTCTGGTATTGCGATGCGAACATGAGAGCCTGCATCAACATGGATCAGGGAGGCGCCATCGTTGATCTGAGGAACTATGCGGCAAAGCAGCGCATCCCGGTGGGCGTCGGAACAGGCAATCCGGTGGACGCCTCCTATCCGTTCCTGATCCAGGAAAAATACCGGGCAGGATATTTCACCCATTACGCCGGTGCGGGAACGATCCGGAGCGCGGTCTTTTCCCATGACGCGCAGGAGGCAAACCTGTGCCAGTGCAGGACACACGCGAGGCTGGAGGAATCCCTGCTCGGGACGGAGAGCCTTCTTTGCTGCGGAGAAGGCCGGAAACAGGCAAAGAACAGAGATCTGATCCTGGATCCCGTGGAGCTGGAGCTGGGCGGTCTTCGGTTCAAGGTTCAGACGACGGTGTCCTTCAGGGAAGGAGATTCCTCGATCGCCATGACCAGAAAGGTGTATGACTTCAGCGACAGGGACGCGAAGGTTTCACTGAAGGAGTACATTACCGCCTGCTACGGCACGACCGAGTATACGCAGGACATGACGGGTGTGATCCTTGGGATCGACAGCGCGCCGGACGCGTCGGGAGCGAGGGAGCAGAAGCTTCTCGAGTACCTCTACAAAGACCGGAGCGAGCGCATGGACGGCGCTGAGCGTGTGTGGGCTGCCATACCGCAGATTCAGACGAGACTTTCCATGAACTGCAGCGCAGAGGATGCCTGCGGCTATATCGAGGAAGGCTATGCTTTCTCACCGATGTTTACCCTTGGATATACGATGGAGCTTGGAGATGGAGAGGAGGTCACGACATGGCTCAGGCTGGCAAAGGAAAACTGAATTACAGATGTCCTTCCTGCTTCATGAGAGATCTGGATATCGACATGTTTTATGATTCGGAGAAAGAAGAGTATTACTGTATCCGCTGCCAGTATCACGGCAGTGAGAAGGATGTGCTCGAGAAAAATGAGATGGCCCGCTTCCGCTACGGGGCGATGTTGAAACGTTTTACTTCTTTTTGAAATAGAGATATGGAGGAATCATGCAAAGCTTTAACCTCACTATGATCGATGATCCGTCTGTTTTTAAGGACAATGTCCTTCCGGCACGCTCTGACACCGTGATCTGTGATGCTGCAGGCAATCCTGTCAGCCTTTCTCTGAATGGGATGTGGAGATTCCATTACGCGGAGAATCCCGCCTCCATCGTGGAGGGATTCGAGAAGCCCGATCTGGATGTGAGCGGATGGAAGGAGATTCCGGTTCCCTCCAATATTCAGATGGAAGGGTACGATGAACCGGCATATGTCAACTCTCAGTACCCCTGGGACGGCAGAGAGAATCTTGCGCCCGGGGAAGCGCCGAAGCGTTTCAATCCGACCGCGCAGTACGTCACCTTCTTTGAGATTCCGGAAGGCTGGAAGAAAATGGGGGTCCGGATCCGCTTTCACGGCGTCGAGTCCGGATTCGCACTGTGGGTGAACGGAACCTATGCCGGATACAGCGAAGACTCATTTACCCCGTCCGAATTCGATCTGACAGGACTTCTTCGGGACGGAGTGAACCGCCTGGCGGTGCTGGACTTTAAGTTTACGAACGGCTCCTGGCTGGAAGACCAGGATATGTACAGGCTGAGCGGAATCTTCCGCGATGTGGAGCTTTATCCGGTACCGGAGGTTCATATCGAAGATGTGCGGATCATCGCGCAGCCGGACGATACTTTTACCGCGGGATCGCTCGATGCGCGGGTGGAGGTATCCGGGGATACGGATGGCGCGAAGCTGATCTGGCAGCTGCGCGAAAGAGGCGTCGCGAAACCGGATCCGGTCCGACCATACTGTTTCCCGGAAGACAGGCTGCTCCTGTCCGGCGAAGTATCTCCTGCTGCGGCCTGCGGCGATGAGAGCGGAAGAAGAAACGGATCAGCCGCCGCGATCCATGCAAAGCTGGAAAAGATCACCTGCTGGAGTGCGGAAGTGCCCTGTCTCTATGAGCTGAAGCTGTCTCTGGTCTCCGGAGCGGGACAGGTGATCGAAACGGCGTCGGAACTGGTGGGATTCCGCCGGTTTGAGATGAAAAACGGTATCATGTGCCTCAACGGAAAGCGCATCGTGTTTAACGGCGTGAACCGTCATGAATTCTCCTGCGATACGGGACGCAGCCCGCGCCGGGAGGATGTGGAGAAGGATATCCGGATCATGAAGCGGAACAATATCAACGCGATCCGGACCTGTCATTATCCCAACGCTTCCATTATCTACCGTCTCGCAGATCTGTACGGCCTGTATATGATCGCGGAGACGAACATGGAGACCCATGGAAGCTGGTGTTTCCCCACCTGCCGTGAAGAGGAGAAGCTTCCCTGCGATCATCAGGAATACCTTCCGATGATGCTTGACAGAGTCCGTTCCCAGTATGAACGGGACAAAAACCATCCGGCGGTCCTGATCTGGTCCTGCGGCAATGAGAGTTACGGTGGATCCGTGATCTACCGGATGTCTGAGTGTTTCCGGGAGCTGGATCACACCCGGCTTGTTCATTATGAAGGCGTGATGCATGACCGCCGCTATAATGATACGTCCGATATGGAATCGCAGATGTACACGAGTGCCGCGGAGGTTGAAAAGTTCCTCGCAGAGCATGATGACAAACCGTTCATTTTATGTGAGTATACCCATTCCATGGGCAATTCCAATGGCGGGATGCATCGTTATATTGAACTCAGCGAACGCAATCCCCGCTATCAGGGCGGCTTCATCTGGGACTTCGTGGATCAGGCCGTGCGGCGGAAGAACCGGTATGGTGAGGAGTATCTCGCCTACGGGGGAGACTGCATGGAGCGTCCGACAGACTATGACTTCTCAGGAAACGGTATCATCGATGCCACGCGGCATCCGTATGGAAAGATTCAGGAGATCCGGTACAACTACCGGACGGTCAAGGCGGAAATTGCGGAGAATCAGGTCAGGATCATCAATAAGAATCTCTTTGTTCCGACCAGTGTATATGACTGTTATGTGAAGGTGGAAAGGGAAGGCCGGCTTTTGCTGTGTGAATCGATGAATGTCGATGTTGCTCCTTTGTCGGAAAAGGTATTTGAGCTTCCGTTTACCTTTGCTCCGAAAGACGCCGCGGATTCCGGAGTATGCTGCCCGAACGGGGCATGTACTCCTGAGAACCGGCCTTGTGTTTTCACCGGGCGCGGAGAGTACGCGGTGACGGTTTCCTTCCATCTGAAGGAAGATACCCTGTGGGAGAAGAAGGGCTATGAGACAGCGTTCGGACAGAGCGTCCTTTCGATCGGACAGCCGCGCCCGCAGAGCCTGGAGGAGCTTCCTGTGAGCTTTATGGACGGCCCGGCGCAGAAAGGACTCCGCACCCTGAGCGCGGACAAAACAAAGAGCGGCGCCGCCGGACTCGAGGTGGCCGAAGGAAAGGTGAACCTTGGCGTGAGGGGAGAGCATTTTGAAGTGCTGTTTTCCTCCGCAAAGGGCGGAATGGTTTCTTACCGCTTCGCGGGAAAAGAACTGATCGACGAGATTCCCCGGCCGAACTTCTGGAGGGCGCCGGTGAGCAATGATGCAGGGAACCGTATGGCAGCCCGCCTGGGAATCTGGAAGATCGCCAGCGATTATCAGGAATTCAGCGATCCGCAGAAGGGAATCTTTGACGCGTCTCCTGATGAAGACGGACTGTATCCGAAGGTATCCCGCACGGAAGACTATGTGGAGCTGATCTGGAAGAAGTTCCTCCCTGTTCTTTGCGGAAGCCAGTCAGATTCCTCCTCCCTGGGATGCGTTACCTGCCTGACAAAATACCGGGTATTCGCGGACGGCACGGTCCGCTGCATCCTGGACTATGATCCGTCCCGCTGTCTTCCTGTCATGCCCGAGTTCGGATGGATGTTTACGGTCAGTGCGGACTACAGCCATGTAACTTATTATGGCAATGGTCCGGAAGAAAACTACTGCGACCGGAAGGAAGGCGTCAGGCTCGGCGTTTACAGCGCGGAAGCTGCCGATATGATGGAGCGCTACCTGGTGCCCCAGGAAACCGGAAACCGTACCGGAGTCCGCTGGGCAAAGATCACAGACCGCAGCGGGCATGGCATCATGGTCAGCGCCGCCGGATTCCCGGACTGCGGTGACAGAGAGGCCTCCATTCCCGGAACGATGGAATTCAGCGCCATCCCGTATAGTCCCGATCAGCTCGAGAATGCGAGACATCCTTATGAGCTGCCGGATGTGCACAGAACCTATATCCGATGCTCCCTGAAACAGATGGGTGTCGCCGGGGACGACAGCTGGGGAGCACGTCCGCATCCGGAGTATCTGGTGCCAAACGACCGGAGGCTTGTCTTTGCGGTTGATTTCAAGGGGATATGAGCTTTGCTGTGTGTAAGTTACAAGCCGCCCCTGATCACCAATCGGCAGCCACAGGGGTTCCTTCGCTCCGACCCCCGAAAGTCTGCCGCTCAGGAACCCCTGGGGCCGTCTCATGGTGCTCAGGGGGCGGCCGGCGGCTGTCTCATGGTGCTCAGGGAGCGGTCTGCGGCAGGCATAGTACAAGGCCGGAGTGGTGGCTTCCCCATAAGCAAACCATAGCAGGAACGACGCTGAGATCTTTGCCCTAC
>CAJOQO010000149.1 GCA_905236545.1 uncultured Lachnospiraceae bacterium | reverse complement strand
TACCCCGGACGCCGATCGCAGTCGGCAAAGAGCTCAGCCGGAGTGGGCTACAGGTTTGCGATGGGGAAGCCATCCGCAGGCCGGGGCTGTAAATATCAGCTGTCTGTGCGAAAAACATCCGCAGGCCGGGGCACGAAAGTATCGTCCCCTGAATACCCCGGACGCCGATCGCAGTCGGCAAAGAGCTCAGCCGGAACCTGAAGCAGCAACACTCATCCTATTCCGCCCTTTTAACCCTCTTCCTGCTGGAGGTAATCGCTCTCTCCGGACAGACCAGAATGCAAAGATGACAGCCTACACATTTCTGACCGTTCATTACCGGCTTTCTGTCCTCGCCAAACCGGATTGCCTGATGCCCGCCATCAGCACAGGAAATCACGCAGCGGCCGCATCCGATGCAGCGCTCCCGATGGAACCTGGGGAATATGATCGTGTCCCGCTCCAGATCATCCGTGGTTTCCAGGACTGTTTCCAGTGCAAGTCCCTGCAGTTCCTTAACGCTGTCCAGCCCCATTTCGGCAAGGTACAGATTCAGGCCGGCCTTCAGATCGTCAATGATCCTGTATCCATACTGCATGACAGCAGTTGTAACCTGCACGCTCCCGGCTCCCATCATGATAAATTCCCGCGCATCCGACCAGGTTTCCACACCGCCCATCCCGCTGATGTGCGCACCTTTCATTGCAGGATTCCGCCCAATCTCCGCAAGGAACCGAAGCGAGATTGGCTTAACCGCGTTTCCGCTGTAGCCGCCCACCGCGGACAATCCATGGACAGAAGGTGCCGTGACAAATGTATACTGGTTCACACCGATGATGCTTTTGATCGTATTGATAGCGGAAATCCCATCCGCGCCGCCTCGTATGGCCGCCTCCGCAGCAGGACTCATCTTTTCGACGTTTGGCGTGAGCTTCGCAAGAATGGGAATCTTTGTCCCCCTCCTGGCAGCCGCTGTAAAGCGTTCCACCAGCTCCGGCACCTGCCCGATATCAGACCCCAGACCTTCGTCAGCCATGTTGGGGCAGGAAAAATTCAGTTCAATCGCGTCCGCTCCATTCGCTTCACACTGCCTCGCAAGATCTTCCCAGTCTGCGTCATTCATCCCCATAATCGAAGCAAGAATAAACTTTTCCGGATACTTCTCCTTCAGAAGACGGAAGATCTTCATGTTTTCCGCCACACTATGGTCAGAAAGCTGTTCGATATTCTTGAAACCGATGATACTTCCATTGTCTCCGGTGATCGCGGAGAAGCGCGGCGAAGCTTCATGAATGTCAAACGAGCAAATGGTTTTGAAGGACACTCCTGCCCAGCCTGCCTCAAACGCTCTCGCGCACATATCGTATGTGCTTCCCACAACAGAAGAGGAAAGGAGGAAGGGATTCTCCAGCGGGATACCGCACAGCTCCGTGCGCAGGCGCTTCTCATCCTCCGGAAACGCTGTCTCCAGTGACGGCCTGACCTCATCGTTAAGGCGCCTCATCAATTTGCGGATCGGAACCTGGCCGGACCTGAGGCACGCAGTCTCGCAGGGAGCCTGGCAGTTCACGCAGGGATTCGTTATCGGATAATGGGACACCGCTGTTTTTTCGTTGTCAAACCAGATGCTTCGCAGCAGCGCTGCCGGATCGATCTCATGGCACGCTTTTGAACAGGGTGCCTTATAACACAAAGCGCAGGATATCATATCCTTACGATACAGTTTCTTTCCAAACATAGCGGCCTCCTTTTCATTTCTAATACAGCGCATTCCGGTCACTGTTCATACAAGTGGTTTATCTACATTCTACCTCATTTCCCGAAATTTGTATAAACCATTTTGCAGATTATTGCCGCTCTGCAACCTGCCCTGTTACGGTTCAGCGCTTAGCCGTCAGCGTGATTCCTTCGGAGCAGTCAGAATGATGTACTGTCATGAAACAGAATCAGATTCGTCCCACCCGACGCCGGAGGTTCCAACGCTTACCGCTCCGTCCTCCAGCTGCGCCACATTGACCTCCAGCTCATAGGCTCCGTAGTCGAGCACCGCGTCATATCTGCTGTTCTCATCTTCACTGAAGGTCAGCCAGGCATATTTGCCATCCGGCCCGAATGTCTCCGTGCTTCCATACCATTCATAACCGGTTCCGTCCATAATGCGATAGGTTCCGGCAGGAACATGAACCGTTGCGCTGTCTCCACCCCTTACCAGAACTGTACAGATCTCTTCGCCATCAGGATTGAACACCTTAAAGCAGGTTCCTCTGGACTCATCCGTAGTATGCACCGTGAAAGTAAGGCTGACATCCGATCCCTGGATGTCAGGATGATGCCGGATCTCGCCGGTTTCCGGCAGGGGCTCCGCACAGGACGCCGCCCGCTCAGCGCTGTCCCCGTAACCGCTCTTTTCAAACATTTCCCTTGCGGAGTAATACCGTCCCTGCGCGGCCAGCAGACAGGCCTGAAGATAATCAGAATATCCCGCTCCCCCTGCCTTGTCATACTCCTCCTGCAGCTCTTCCCTGCTGATCCGGCCGGTTTCGTCTTCTTCCCCCGCTTCCGCGTCTCCCGCAGCCGGGACAGTCTCTTCCTCTCCCGCTTCCGCGTCTTCCGCAGCCGGGACAGTCTCCTCCTCTCCCGCTTCCGCGTCTTCCACGGCCAGAAATGCAAGCGGCAGCAGCCTGCTGTACAGTTCAAGATCTACCTGATCCGATGGATCAAAACCGAATACCGCTTCTGTGTGATGCAGCGCTTCCATCGTTTTAGCGCCTACGGCGCCATCGACGGCAATCTCGCAGCCAAGATCCACGAGCACCTGCTGAAGTCCTCTGCCCGCATCCCCTTTGTAGCCTTCGGTGATCACTGCCCCGTCCGCCAGGAATTCAAAAGTCTTCCGGTATTCCTCTTTTCCCAGGGTATCCAGCACCCGGCGGATCACCGTCTGATCCGGCACCACGGATCCGGGCTGCACAGAATCATTCTGCACGTCTTCCGTCTGTACCTGTGTTTCGACAGTCTCTGACTGAGCCTGTTCCTGCGTCGGGACAGCTTCCGGCTGCTCCTGCTCCTGTGCCAGGACAGCTTCCTGCCGGACAGGAGTTCCTCCTGCCTCCTCGTTCGCGCAGACAGATGCCGGGGATGCCGCCATCACGAAAACGCCAAGCGCCGCCAGCCATCTTTTTTTCATCTTGCCCTCTCCTTCCACATCTGTGCAATCTCAAGATCCTCCGGCGTTGTGATCTTCAGATTCCTGTAGGATCCTTCCGTAAGTTTCGCGCGGACGCTGCTTTCCCGCTCCACAACCATGGCGTCATCTGTAACATCCGCTGCGCCTGCGTCGATCAGTTTCCTGTATGACTCATAGACCAGGGGAAAGGAAAAAACCTGCGGAGTCTGTATCTGCCATACAGACCTCCGGGCAGGAGTCTCCAGGGAAAATGCATTGTCATCCGCTATCCTGATCGTATCCTTCACCGGCATGGCAGCCACACAGGCATGGTATTGCCGCGCATCCGCCAGGCACCGTTCAAGAATCCCGTCATCCACCAGCGGTCTGGCACCGTCATGGATAAAGAGATACGAACCTTCCCCCGCCTGGCCATATTGATCATTCAGAAGCCGTTTCGCTTCCTTCAGCCCCTCCCATACGGAAAGATAACGCTCCGTCCCTCCCGGAACGATACTCCGCACTTTTTTCAGCCCATACCTGTCCACAATCTCAGATCTGCAATAATCGATATCATCGGAACCTGTCACCAGAATCACGTCATCCACGTCCGCAAATCCTTCGAACGCGTAAAGGGACCATGCAATCACCGGCCTCCCGCACAGATCCAGATACTGCTTCGGCCTGTCTGCATGCATGCGGTTTCCCCTGCCCGCAGACAGAACGATTGCGATGTTTCTTTTCTTTTCCGGCACTGTTGCTGTCATCATACGATCCTTCCTTTTATACCTGCATCTGTAATGATTCAGCACCCCCTGGAATTGCTCATGATCAAGTCAGATAAGCTTGCTTATCTGCAAAGTGTTCTGAGCAACGGGGGGCTGAATCGTTACCCTGTATCTGTATTTACGTCTGGACGCACCTCAGGGATTACAATGGAATCCGCGCGTCGGGATTTTGAAAAGCCTGCGCAGACTGCGCAGGCTTTTCCGTCTGAGGAAACACTGATGATATCAGCGTTTCCCTTATTCTTGTTATCTTTCTCCGAGCTTCAGGTTTGGAACCGCATTCAGGCTCCAGTCAGAGCGCACTCCCCTGCGATACTCATAGTAAGCAGCCGCCCCGATCATGGCGGCATTATCCGTGCACAGAACAGGACTCGGCCTGTAAAAAAGCACCCCGTGCCTCCTGCAGGCTTCTTCCATCGCCTCTCTCAGAGCGGAATTCGAGGCCACGCCGCCCGCGATCGCGAACCTGTCAAAGCCAAACTCCCGGATCGCATGTTCAGAATGCTCTACCAGAACATCCACGACAGCTTTCTGGAAGGAAGCGGCAACGTTCCCGACGCAGATCTCCTCCCCCTTCATCTTCTTTTCATTCAGATAGTTCAGAACCGCACTCTTCAGGCCGCTGAAGGAAAAATCATACACCGACCCGCGCACTTTGCCGCGGGGGAATTCGATCGCCCGCGCATCTCCCTCACGGGCCGCCTTATCGATCTTCGGCCCTCCCGGATACCCGAGTCCGATCGCTCTTGCGACCTTGTCAAATGCTTCTCCGGCCGCATCATCTGCGGTCTTTCCGAGGATCTCATATTCTCCGTAATCCTTCACACGGACCAGATGCGTATGCCCTCCTGAAACGACAAGGCATCCGAAGGGCGGCTCCAGATCAGGTTTCCGGACGCCGTCCTCAACGGAAGAAATCCCGGAGGAAATATAATTTGCGCTGATATGTCCCTCGATATGATGAACCCCGATCAGCGGAAGATTCTTCGCCCAGGCGATCGCTTTTGCATGTGCGACGCCGACAAGAAGCGCTCCCACAAGACCAGGTCCATAGGTTACCGCCACCGCGTCGATCTCATCCAGCGTCATCCCTGCATCATCAAGAGCCTGCTGCACCACCTGATTGATCCGCTCGATATGCTTCCTTGACGCAATCTCAGGTACAACGCCGCCATACAGCGTATGAATATCAATCTGGGAAGAGATTACGTTTGACCGCACATCGCGGCCGTTAACCACGACCGCTGCCGCCGTCTCATCGCAGGAGCTCTCAATCGCCAGTATTCTGGTCTCTTCTTTCTCAGTCATCTCAGTCCCTTTTCATTTCTCCACCCGGAAAGCACTCTTCAGATCCCTTACCTGCCGACGCCTTCCGGAACGGTTGCGATTCACGGCCTTTTCCCCACAGACCGTGAACCGTCTGCGCAGACGCGCAGGATCATGCATCCTCGAATCCGAGCTCCGTGCTCATCCCGTCGCGCCCGAACACGGTATGAGGAAAGATCTTCTTCACCTCTTCCTCATATTCCTCCGGATGCGTCATGGACGGGCTGTAATGCGTCAGCCAAAGCTCCTTCACCTGTGCCTGCCTGGCGAGCTCTGCCGCCTCGGCGATCATCATGTGCCGGTGCTCCTTCGCATTGGCATATTTCTCAGGTTCCCCGTACATTCCTTCACAGATGAACAGATCCGATCCTTTCGCATTCTCCGGAATCGAAGATGTCGGTCTTGTGTCGGTCACGTAGGTTATCTTCAGTCCTTTACGACTGCCGCCAAGCACCATATCAGGCGTAAATGTCCTTCCTGTGTCCGGATCGGTCACCGTGTTCCCCTTCTGGAGCGGATTCCAGAACTTCAGCGGGATCTCCGCCTCCTTTGCCCTGACAGGATCGAATTTTCCGCCACGGTCCAGCATCAGGCTGTACCCGTAGCAGACCACCCGGTGATTCACACGGAACGCCCTCAGCCGGTATCCGTTCATGGAGAATTCCATTTCCGGCTGATCGATCTCCACGCAGTGTACCTCAAACGGCAGCTCCGGCGCGATCACGCGCAGTGCGTTCACTACCCGCGTCAGTCCTTTCGGACCGATGACCGTAAGCGGCTCCGTGCGCTCGGCATTGCCCATGGTAAGCAGAAGGCCGGGAAGGCCGCCGATATGGTCTCCGTGAAAATGCGTAATACAGATCACATCAATCGGTTTGAAACTCCATCCCTTCCTGCGCAGGGCGATCTGGGTTCCCTCACCGCAGTCAATCAGCAGGCTGGATCCCTGAACCCGCGCGATCAGGGACGTCAGGTGTCTCCATGGCAGCGGCATCATACCGCCGCAGCCAAGCAGGCATACATCGATCATAATCGTTCTGTATCCTTTCTCATTTGTAATTATTCAGCACCCCCTGGAATTGCTCATGATCCCAGTCAGATAAGCTTGCTTATCTGACGGATCTGAGCGGTTCCAGGGGGCGGACAAGCGGTGAAACCGCTCTGTCCGCACACAGCGAAGAACACGAAGTGTTCTGAGCAATGGGGGTGCTGAATCGTTACTCTCATTTTCTCACTTTGTCCACAGAATCAGGGCATCCTCCTTCGGAGCTTCATAATAATCTTTTCTGACCCCTTCTTCATAAAAGCCAAGGCTTTTATACAGAGAGACAGCAGGCTCGTTGGAGCGGCGGACCTCAAGCGTGAAGCGTTCAACTCCCCTCGCCCGTCCTTTCTCCATCAGGACCTGCAGCATGCGGCGGGCGATCCCTCTTCGGCGATACGCTTCGAGGACAGTCACATTCGTGATCTCCGCAATCCCAAAAGACTGCTGAAAGCCGCAATACCCCGCAAACGTCCCGGCCATCTCCGCTTTCAGAAACAGATAGTACTCTCTGTTCAGCGCATCGCGAAATACCCTCTCGCTCCATGGAAGAGAATAATACTGACGTTCAGCGTCCGTGACGAGAGGAAGATCCTCCGCCGTCAGCGGAAGAATCCGGAGTGCATCCTCCGATGCCCGTTTTTCAGCGCGCACACGCTCTGCCTGAGACACACGCAGATAATCGGGGCGATGCATGGCAGCCGTTTCGGTCCGCCCCTGCCGGGCAAGCTCCATTCCTCTCACCGCGACAGACCCCGCTCTTTGCTGCGCCAGATGTGCCGGCGCATACTGATGCGGAGCCTTAAGCTTTTCTTCAATCATCGTCCTGTAAGCCTGCGCGCCGTCCCCGAGCAGAATCACAGGTTTCCCCGTATCGCGGGAAAGTCCGTCCAGCCTTTCGCACAGCTCCCCAATCCCCACCGGTTCCTGATCCGAAAGCACACAGAGCGGGTCATCCTGCTCCGCTCCGGATTCCGGCTGCCGAAAGGTATAGATCCCGGCAAATACCTGGTGATTGCGCGCATCCAGCATCGGAACGACCAGGCACTCCGAGCCGTAGTAATTGTACGCCATCGCCTCCAGCGTAGGAACATGGATCAGCGGCCTGTCCAGCGCCAGACCGATCCCCTTTGCCGCTGCCGAGCCGATCCTGAGCCCTGTAAAGGAGCCCGGGCCCCCCGCCACAGCAATCGCGTCCACGCTTTCAAGATCCAGCCCCAGGAGGTTCCTCACCTCGTCCATCATCGGAACCAGCGTCTGGCTGTGCGTTTTCCTGTTATTCACCGTATACTCCGCCGCCAGCGTCCCGTCCTCGCAGACGGCGACGGACGCCGGCATTCCGGAGCTGTCTATCGCAAGTATTTTCATCGCTCTTCTCTCACTGTGACACTGTGATTCTGCGGTAATCCGCGCCTCTCGACAGATCCTTCCGGATCTCCACGCGCGTCACCTTTTCCCCGGGCAGTTCCCCGATCAGGTCATCAATCAGATCCGCCCATTCGATCAGGCAGACTCCTTCCCCGAAGACATAGTCCTCCCAGCCGATCTCCAGCATCTCCTCAGGGTCTCCGATTCGATATACATCGAAATGATAAAGAGGAAGCCGTCCCTCCTCATAAACCTGCAGGATGGTAAAGGTCGGACTGTTCACTGATTCATCGATTCCCAGCCCGGCGGCAAAGCCCTGTGTAAAGACTGTCTTTCCTGTTCCGAGGTCCCCGGTCAGCGCGATTACCTGCCCTGGTGAGGCTTCCTGCCCCATGCGTCTGCCGGTCTCCCAGGTCTCCTGCGCACTCTGTGATTCTATCGTTTTCATCTGTTCTGCCGTTCTCACCCGTTCGCCCATTTCCAAAGTATGATCAACGCTCTTCCATTCCGTACGGCCGGTTTTCAACCCTTCT
>CAJOQO010000148.1 GCA_905236545.1 uncultured Lachnospiraceae bacterium | reverse complement strand
TCTTTTGTATTGGCTGCAAGCTGTTTGAAGGTACGGGTCAGGATACCGATTTCATCATCCTTATCGTACTCCAGCGAAAAATCATAATTTCCTTTATCCAGCTGCTTCGCGGCTTCCGTGAGATCGCGCAGCGGCTTCGTGATGCGGCCTGTAAAGCGCATCATGGCGAGAATGGCAACCAGCAGAATGATGAGCAGCGCAAGAAGGATCAGCCGGATCATGCCCGTCCATCCACTGTTGATCTCGGATACCGGCGCGCAGACATACAGCCGCATGCCATTGCTCAGCGGGATCCAGACAGCTTCCTTCTCCGCTCCTTCATAGTGATACTGTATGTGATTGCTGCCTGTGAACTGTTCCGGTTGATTCACTGCGGTTATTTCCAGGTTCAGCTTTTCAGCATCCGACTGCGGGTGATAGATCACATTTTCGTTTTCATCAAGAATAAACGCATATCCGCTCTTAAAGATCGAAATGTTTTCCACTTCCTGCCTCAGCATCTCATAATCGATTTCAATGCCGATCACTCCGACAAACCGGTCCTTCCAGTAAACGGGGACATTATAGGAAATCACCCGGGCGCCCAGGTTTTCCGTGTAATAGGGAGGAAGCCATACGCCCTGACCGGTTGCCTTCGGAACAGTAAACCAGACAAGCGCAGAGGTATCGCTGGTATCATACCGGGTGATATCTGTTACTTCGTGTTCTTTAAACCCTTCTCCATCCTGAAATACATACCAGAAGCCCTTCACGTCTTCAGAAATCTCCGGATCGATCCTGAAATAGTAGGTAAGCACTCCGTTCGTGTTGTACGCGATATGTCCGAACAGATTGCGGGCACGCTCCACCTGACTGTCCAGATCTTCGAACGGCATACCGTCAAAGCTGTCCGATACCAGCGTTGATACTGTCCGAACGGAGCGTTCTACACTGTCAAAATACCGTTCCAGATTCATCGCTCCTGTTCTGGCAGTCAGATGAAGCATCTGATCAGCGTCGTTTCTGCCCAGATTCTTGATTGATATCACACCGATCGCCGCAGCAATACTCAGCGAAATTATGATGACACTAGCAACCGTAAGAGCAAATTTCGTTCGAATGGAATGCATCTGAGGTTGTTCCTCCTTCCTGTGTGATGCCAGAAGCGACTTTGAGCGCTATAGCGCTCAAAGATCATTTCGGGAAACGCTTTGCCAGGATCGTATTCTCCGGTTTCGAACCACAGGATCTGTTTCAGAATCACTTTGCATTCTGCCGGTCTTCCTTCCGGATCAGCCCTGATGATAATAGCCACAGTTTCTTTCCGGATCATTCTTTACTCTGTCCGCCGCTATCTTTGCGCGTTCAAACCGGTCTTCAATATCCTCCGCCTGCCGCGCATCCGTAAAGATGCCGAATCTGATGCTGACTCTGTCTGCGATCTCTTTCGCGGAAAATACATCAGACAGGAAATCACTGATCAGCTGCCCGTACTCATCCTGATGCGGGCAGTACAGCAGGAAGGTGTCGTCTTCTTCCCTGCAGCTGATACCGCCGGTCTCACGCGCGAGTTTTTTCAGGCTTGCGCCTATGCTGCGCAGCACCTTGTCACCAAATTGCCTTCCGTATTGTTTGTTGACGGAATGGAACCTGTTCACATCACAGACCACTGCGTCTAAAGTGGTCTCCGTATACAGGTGATCAAGCCTGCTGACATACCGGAAGAAATAGTCCTTATTCAGCAGTCCGGTAAACTTATCACGCTCCGTGTAATGGATCAGCTCACGGTTCTCGGCCAATTCGATGCATTTGGCAATCCGTGCTTTTACGATCTCAATATCCGGAAACGGCTTCGGGATGAAATCCATTGCACCGATTCGAAGGCAGTCCAGCTCCGCATCCTGGTCAACCGTCAGGATAATCGCCGGAATGGATCTGAGATCCTCATCGATCTGCATCTGAGCGATTACCTCCCGTCCGCCCATGTTCGGCATCTGCAGATCAAGAAGAACGAGATCTGTCTCATCCTTGTGACTGTGCAATGCCTGCAGCGCTTCGACGCCATCCGAAGCATAGGAAATGTCATAGTCCTCCGCGAGAAGATCCCCCATGATCTCACGGTTCATTTCGATATCATCGACGATCAGAATGCGCTTCCGGGCATGGATAACCGGGATGTAGTCTGAACCTGCTTCGCTGTCAGGGTTCTCTTCTTTTTTCAGTATGGTCTCTTTCAGATACTGTTTTCTCGCGTACATGAC
>CAJOQO010000147.1 GCA_905236545.1 uncultured Lachnospiraceae bacterium | reverse complement strand
TCCAACAAGAATCCGGCTGCTTCACACATGCAGATCCATGTGCTCCACAACCGGATTCCACGCGCGCGCGTTACCAACTCTAAGAGCTGACGCGCCTTTCAATTTCTCCCACTCACCGCGCTCCTGCGAGGGCAGCCGAAGCCACCTCCGCAGAAGCAGTGGGTGGGAGAATAAAGTGGGGGCAGCCAGTACTGCCCCCAGAAAGTCCTCAATCAACGAAAGAACGGTTTTCAGATAAAACCGGAAATCTTCCCTGTTCCAGAAAAAGATCTATTGAAACTGATGAGCTTTCTATCCCGTACATCCACCCTGAGCATAGTATAACAAACTCCGTTAGATAGTTCAATAGTTTTCATGTAATTTGTCTAAAAAATAATCAGGGGATGCCCGTTATTGGAACTTGTTTTCCTTTGCCCGATTCTGTGTCACTCATTTTCGGACACTTCCTCCTCTTCTTTCAGACTATATCGTTTCTGGATCGTGATTGTCTCCTCGTACCCTGCGAAGGCCTCCTCGATTCTGCTTCCTGACATCTTTGGAGTAATGAGACTGACGACAGGAACGATCACCAGTCCGGCCAGCATCGTGAGCGCGCCTGCATTGATCGGGCTTTTGATATAGTGAAGGAACATGTTGCTCAGCGTGATCCCGACGCCGCACAGGAAGCATGCCCAGACAGAAGCCTTCGTCGTCCCCTTCCAGTACAGGCCATACAGGAACGGAGCCAGGAACGAGCCGGCCAGAGCGCCCCAGGAATATCCCATCAGCTGGGCGATGAAGGTCGGCGGATTCAGTGCAAGCACAACAGAGATCACGATAAAGATTACCAGCAGAACACGCATGATCAGAAGCTTGCGGTTCTCATCCATATCCTTTCTAAAATGAGCGATCAGATCAAGCGTCACCGAAGAGGATGACGTCAGCACCAGCGAAGACAATGTCGACATGGAGGCCGACAGAACCAGAACCACGACGATCCCGATCAGGATATCCGGCAGGCCTGAAAGCATGGCGGGAACAATCGCGTCATACGCAACCGATCCGTCCGGGTTATAGATCCCGGGGTTCGCGCTGTAGAGGCGTCCGAATCCTCCCAGGAAATAACATCCGCCCGCTACAACGATCGCGAAGAAGGTAGAGATCACGGTGCCAGCCTTGATGGAACGCTCATCCTTGATCGCGTAGAATTTCCCGACCATCTGCGGAAGCCCCCACGTTCCCAGCGAGGTCAGAACCACAACGCCGAGAAGGTTCAGCGGATCCGGTCCGAAGAAGGAGACAAATGCGCCTTTCAGCCCCGGTGTGGCCGGGAGATCGCTCTCGAACTCCGAAAGGGTCGTCAGAGCCTGGAGGAACCCGCCGTTGCTCTTCAGGACAGCGAGAATAACGGCGGAGATTCCAAACAGCATGATGATCCCCTGCACAAAGTCATTTACCACAGTCGCCATGTACCCGCCCAGAAGAACATAGACGCACGTGAGCGCCGCCATCACGATGACGCAGGCCGTATAGGGAATGTCAAAAGCCATGCGGAACAGGCGCGAAAGGCCGTTGTAGACAGAGGATGTATACGGAATCAGGAAAATAAACGAGATCAGCGCAGCCGCCACCTTCAGCGCATTCGAATCGAATCTCTTTCCGAAAAAATCCGGCATGGTGCGGGAGTCCAGATGCTTTGTCATAACCCGGGTACGCCGTCCAAGAACGATCCATGCCAGCAAAGATCCGAGCACCGCGTTGCCGATACCGGCCCAGGTTGCGGAGACGCCGTACTTATAACCGAACTGGCCGGCGTATCCGACGAACACAACGGCAGAAAAATAAGAAGTGCCGTACCCGAAGGCCGTCAGCCAGGGTCCTGCGCTTCTTCCGCCGAGAACAAAACCATCCACACTGCGCGCCTTTCTTCTTGTCATGACACCGATCAGAATCATGACAGCGAAGAAGATGATAAGAAATATCACTTTGATTACCATGTTTCCTGTTCCCCCTCCAATCTGGCGATGCGCGGACGCATGTTTATACATCCGCTTCATCTATTTTATGCATGGACGCTTTAAAGCATTGAAGTCATAATACCATACTCCCGTAAAAAATCAACCCTCTGAATGACATTGCCGATTCAGAGGGTTGAAGGGATTCTGATACAAGCCGGCCCTGCGGCCGTCTCATGGGGCTCAGGGAGCGGCGGAATCCTCAAAGCTGGTTTTCCTTCGCGACAAGATACTCAACGCCGTAGCGTTTTCTCAGCGCAGGCTTTTCGATCTTCCCGGTAGCGTTGCGCGGCACATCCTCAAAGATGATCTTCCTGGGTCTTTTGTAACGCGGAAGCGCTGTACAGAAGCTGTTGATCTCCTCCTCCGTACATTTCAGTCCTTCTTTAATCTCGATGATGGCCCCGGTGATCTCGCCCAGCCGCTTGTCGGGCATGCCGATGACCGCCACATCCTTGACCTTCGGATGCTCCGAGAGAAAGTTCTCGATCTCAACGGGATAGATATTCTCACCGCCGGATACGATGACATCCTTCTTGCGGTCCACAAGGAAATAGAAACCATCAGGATCCTGGACCGCCATATCGCCGGTGAACAGCCATCCGTCCTTCAGAACCTCTGCCGTTGCCTCCGGATTGTTGTAATACCCGGTCATGACGCCGGGACCCCTGACGCAGAGCTCGCCCACTTCACCCTGCTTCACATCCTTCCCGTTCTCATCCGTTATCCTGCATTCCCACCGGTAGCCCGGAATGCCGATCGCGCCGACCTTATGAAGATTGTCCAGACCCAGATGCACGCAGCCGGGGCCGGTCGATTCAGACAGTCCATAGTTGGTGTCATAAAGATGGTTCGGGAAATAATCCTTCCAGTGGCGGATCAGGGACGGTGGAACCGGCTGTGCGCCGATGTGCATCAGCCTCCACTGATCCAGCCTGTAATCGCTGAGCCTGATGTCTCCCCTGTCGAGCGCATCCAGGATATCCTGCGCCCACGGAACCAGCAGCCATACGATGGTGCACTGCTCGTCGGAGACAGCTTTCAGGATAATATCCGGCTTTGTCCCTTTCAGAAGCACTGCTCTGCTGCAGGTCCAGAGGGATCCCATCCAGTGAAACTTGGCGCCGGTATGATACAGCGGCGGGATACACAAAAAGCAGTCATCCTTTCCGGTGCGATGGTGCACCGCCTCCATCTCGGCCGCCTGATACAGCGACAGATGCTTATGGAGAATCGCCTTCGGGAAGCCAGTGGTTCCGGAAGAGAAATAGATCGCCCCGTCATCCTCATTGGTCAGCGGGATATTCGGAGAAGTACTCGGGTAATCGGACACCAGCGACATGTAGCTCTCGGCAAAGTCCGGGCAATTGTCACCGACATAGAACAGAAGGCGTCCGCGTCCCACTCCGTCCACATTCATCTGCAGACGGGCAACAAATTCCGGCCCGAAGAACAGTACGCTGACTTCCGCCAGGTTAAGACAGTAGGAGATCTCATTGGCGGTATAACGGAAATTGAACGGAACCGCGATCGCTCCGGACTTCAGGATGCCGAAATAGATCGGCAGCCATTCCAGACAGTTAAACATCAGGATCGCAACCTTGTCACCCTTCCGGATCCCGCGGTCGATCAGCATGTTCGCCACACGGTTCGCCTTCTCATCAAAGGTCTGCCAGGTAATCTGACGACGGTACGGATGCGGCACGGTCTGCTGCACAAGGTCATATTCCTTAAAGGAAAGCTTGCGCGGATCCTCCATCGTCGGGTTCAGGTCGATCAGCGCGACCTCATCTCCATGCTCGCGCGCGTTTCTCTCCAGCAATTCTGTTACAGGCATCTTCTTTTGTCTTCCTCTCTGTATTCTGTAAGGAGCCGTTCAGAAAGAACGCTTCCCTTCTGCGCAGGATGCTTCGTGATTCTGAAACAGATCCAAGGTTGAGATGGTACTTTAACTGCAAAAGTCGTTGAGACGCTACACCAGCCTGCGGCTCCTTACCGATAGAAGTCAGCCAGCTTCGCAAAGGCCTCCAGCGAGCGTTCCGCCCGCTCTGTCGGCACACAGTAACTGATCCGTGTATGGCCAGGGCAGCCGAAGCCGGAGCCGGGAACGATCAGAAGATTGAAGTCCTTTGCCTTCTCACAGAAGGCCGCATCGTCCCCGATCAGGGTGCGCGGGAACATGTAGAAGGTTCCCTGAGGCTCAACCACCGAAAATCCGATCTCCCGAAGCCCCTTCACCAGGATATTCCGGTTGGTCTCGTAGACGGAAATGTCACTGGTATTGTCCGCGCAGATCGCGCAGACCCTCTGGAACAGGCTTGGCGCGCTTACATATCCGAGCGATCTTGACGCACCGGCAACCGCAGCAAACACCTCCTCCCGCTCCTCCATCTCCTCGGCGACAAGCACATATCCCATACGCTCGCCGGGAAGGGACAGGGACTTCGACCACGAATAGCACACCAGCGTATTCGGATAATACTTCGGTACGAAGGGAACCGTCACTCCGGAAAATGCGATCTCCCGGTACGGTTCATCCGTAATCAGATAGATCACATGGCCGTACTGACCGCTCCTTTCCTTCAGAATCGCTGCAAGACGCCGGATCGTCTCCTCAGAATAAACCGCGCCGGAAGGGTTGTTCGGGGAATTGATCAGAACCGCCTTTGTATTTGGCCCAAGCATCTCCTCAAATCGTTCAAAGTCGATCTGGAAGCTCTCCGTGTCCGCCGGGATCAGCTTCATCACGCCGCCCGCACCTTCGATAAAGACACGGTATTCCGGAAAAAACGGCGCAAACACGATCACTTCCTCTCCCGCCTCCAGAAGTCCGTTCAGGCAGCCGCAAAGAGCGCCTGCGGCCCCGGCAGTCATATAAAGACTCTGAGGCCTGGCCGCATAGCCAAAACGCGTGCGGATCGATTCCGCAATCTGCTCCCGGACCATGCTGTCCCCGGGCGCGCTGGTATAGCCGTGCAGAAGCACCGGATCCATCTCCTTCAGGAGGCGGACCGCCGTCTCTCCCACGACCTCCGGCGCCGGAACCGAAGGATTGCCGATCGAAAAATCAAAGACATTTTCCTCGCCGACCTCCGCGATCCTTTTCTTTCCAAACTCAAACAGTTCCCTTATCACGGAGCGCTGCATGCCAAGCCCCAGCGCCCTCTTATTCACATTCGCCATACTCCTGCTCCTGTTCCTCAGGATCCGCTTCAGAATATCCTTTTAAAGGAAGAGTGATTTCTGAACAGCTCCTTATCCTCTCCAGTGTGCCGTTTCCATAGTATTTCCATAATATGAGTAACCCGCCAAAAACCGGTTACGGATCGTTCCGCGCTTCGCGGTCTTCGCTCCGCTCCGGCCGGCGCCCCAGCGCAAATGCCTTCCGGTTCAGTTCCCGAAATCTCTCCGGTACGACAGCATCGATCGCCTGCATCCATTTTTCAGCAGGAATATCAAAATATCCTGACAGCCGGCCCATCAAAACGATGTTCACCGCCTTCGGGGAGCCTGCCTGTTCCGCAAGTGTCAGACAGTCCATCGCGTCCACCCGGGCACCCTGATCCTCCAGCTTCCGCATCAGATCCTCCGGATATGCGGCTGCGCCTGTAATCACCGGCATCGGATCGATTCTCTGCGTGTTTGCCACGATCCTGCCGTCCTTCTTCAGATATGGCAGGTATCTGGCCG